>CAZRCU010000071.1:0-10672 GCA_964598685.1 uncultured Bacteroides sp. | reverse complement strand
CGCGGCATGGACTTCAACGAAATGCTCCAAGACATCTATCTGCAAAACGGCTACAGCCACGAAGAGGGCATCTCGGTAGTGCGCAAAGGTCGCACCGGCGCTCAAGAAATCGCTCAAATGATGGTGAACTATCGCCAAAATCCGCCCAAATCTCTTGGCGGCAGCCCCGTTGTTGCTATCAAGGATTATGCCGACCTCACCGCTAAATGCCTCGTGAGCGGCAAGGTGGAAAAAATGGACTTCCCCACCACCTCAAATGTGCTCCAATTCTTCACCGAAGATGGTTCGAAGGTGTCTGTTCGCCCCTCCGGCACAGAGCCCAAAATCAAATTCTATGTTGAAGTGCACGACAAGATGTCGTCGAAAGCCGACTACGACCGCTGCAACCGCGCAGCCGCCGAAAAAATTCAGGCTATCAAAAACGACCTCGGAATCTGATCGCTACAATTAACAACCTAATATTCGCCTCAATGTGCCGGCCATATGCCTGCACATTGGGGTGTTTATCACTATGAATGAGATTCTTTACGAGGATAATCACATCTTAATTGTGAACAAGCACCCCGGCGATATTGTGCAAGGCGACAAAACCGGCGACGAGCCCCTGTGCGACACTCTCAAAGCCTTTATCAAGGAGCGCGATGCCAAGCCCGGCAACGTCTTCCTCGGCGTCGTACACCGTCTCGACCGTCCCGTTGGCGGCGCTGTGATCTTTGCCAAGACATCCAAAGCCCTGTCGCGACTCAACGATATGCTGCGCCGTGGCGATATTCACAAAACTTATTGGGCGCTCACTCGCAACACTCCGCCCAAAGAGGCCGACACCCTCACCCACTATATCACCTCGACCGAGCGCAACAACAAATCGTATGCCTCTACCACGCCGCGCGCCGGCGCCAAAGAGGCCAAATTGCAATATCGCCTTATTGCTCGCGGCGACCACTACAATCTGCTTGAAATTAAATTGCTCACCGGCCGCAAGCATCAAATCCGTGTGCAGCTGTCGTCGATCGGATGCCCGATCAAGGGCGACCTGAAATATGGCGACCGCCGCTCTAATCCCGATGGCAGCATCTCGCTGCTGGCTCGAAATATCGAATTTGTGCACCCCGTGTCGGGAAAAACAATCTTAGTCACTGCCCCCGTGCCCGACGACCGTCTGTGGCTCGAGCTGGAATCTAAAACTAACAACTCCACACAATCATGACCAAAAACGACCTGCGAATAGTGTTTCTTGGCACTCCCGACTTTGCCGTCGAAAGCCTCAACCGCCTTGTCGAGGGTGGATATAATGTGGTGGGCGTAGTCACTATGCCAGACAAGCCTGCCGGACGCGGCCACAAAATGTTTCATTCGCCCGTAAAGCAATATGCCGAGGCACACGGCCTACACCTTATGCAGCCCGTCAAGCTCAAAGACCCCGAATTTGTCGAGGAGCTGCGCTCGCTTCGCGCCGACCTTTTCATCGTAATCGCGTTCAGAATGTTGCCCGAGGTGGTGTGGTCGATGCCCCCGCTCGGCACATTTAATCTCCACGCCTCGCTGCTTCCGAAATATCGCGGCGCGGCCCCAATCAATCGCGCTGTGATGAATGGCGACACCGTCACCGGCGTCACCACTTTCATGCTGAAACAAGAAATCGACACCGGCGACGTGCTCCGCCGCGAAAGCATCGAAATAGGCCCCGATGAAAATGTCGGCAGCGTCCACGACCGCCTGATGATGCTCGGCGCCGACCTCACTATCGACACCGTTCAGCACATCATCGCCGGCGACCTCAAGCCGATTCCGCAGGATGAAATCCACGACCAAGAGCCCACTCCCGCCCCTAAAATCTTCACCGAAGATTGCATAATCGACTGGACTCAGCCCGCTGCCACAATCCACAATCAGGTGCGTGGTCTGTCGCCTTATCCCGCCGCTCGCTCGGAAATGCAGATGCCCGACGGCAAGTCCGAACTTATCAAAATATTTGCCACGCGCGTGGACGGCTCGGCATTCAATGCTGCCCCGGGCACAATCCGCACCACCGCCGACGGCCGCCTGTTCGTAGCCTCGGGCGACGGCAAGGCCGTAGAGGTGCTCCAGGTGCTGCAAGCCGGCAAAAAGCGTATGAGCGCTGCCGACTTTCTGCGCGGCGCGCGCATCTCCGACGCCCGTTTTGTGGAAAAGTTGCAATCAGCTCAATGATTTTAATAATTTTTTTCACATCCTTTGCGCCAATTTAACGGTAAAATATTTAACTTTACGTGCTCGCAGTTCTCTCGCAGCACATCGAACAAATAGTTCACCCCGTTTGTTCCCCTTCTGAGGACTCTTTGAATCCTATCACGCTCTTTCAACTCAATTTTAACTACTCGACTATGAACGATATAGACCAAGAACAACCCACTGCCCCCGAGCAACCTCGCACACCGCGCAGCCTCCCTTCCACCAAGAAACTCCTTGGCCTCGCTTTCGGCATTTTTATGGTGTGTATCTATGTGGGTATGGGCATCCTGCTTATGCTCAACTTCTTTGGTTGGTATAATGATTGGGCTTGGACTCGCTGGATTGTCGGCGTCGTGCTAATCATTTATGGCTTTTTCCGCGGCTATCGCCAATATATCGACTTCACTCGCCGCGACGACTTTTAAATTCAGCTCTGCAATATGTTTAAGAAGCTAATTCTCCCAATTGTTGCCATTGCGCTGTCGTGTGGTTTCACTTCCTGCCTGAAGTATGAGAAAAAAGCCAACTCTCACACATCCGGCACCACCACTATCGTTTGCGACAACACTTTCCAAAACATTATGGAGCAAGAGGTAGACGTGTTTGAATACCAATACCCCGAAGCTCACATCCTCGCACGATATGCCACCCAGACCGAGGCCCTCGACTCGCTTATGAGCCTTAACACCAAGACAATCGTGATTTCGCGCGACCTTACCGCCAAGGAAAAGGAAGCACTGAAAAATAAGCGTCGCACCGTGCGCTCGTCTAAAATCGCCGTCGACGCCGTTGCTCTTATCGTCAACCCCGACAACCCCGTGAGCAAGCTCAAAGTGAATGAGGTTGCCGACATCCTCTCGGGCGAAAGCACCGATTGGAACGACCTTTGGCCTTCCGACCTCGGCACAATCTCGGTGGTGTTCGACGATAAATCTTCTTCGCTCGTCACATTTATGCGCGACTCGCTGCTCAATGGCCGCGAGCTTGGCCCCAACTGCTATGCTCAGGGCTCAATCCCCGCCGTATTCAAGGCCGTTAAGGAAAATCGCAACGCTATCGGCGTGGTTGGCGTAAGCTGGATCACCACCGATATGTCGTCGGCCGATATGTCGCAAGAAGAGCTCGCCGAGCAAGTGATGGGCGACGAGCCTATCCAAGGCGCCACCCTCACCGACGACGTCAAGGTGCTTGCCATCTATCGTAGCAACGACGATGTGCGTGCCTACAAGCCCTATCAAGAAAACATCTTCAACGGCACATATCCGCTGTTCCGCCAAATGTGGATGATTACCACCGGCGCATCCGGCAGCCTTGCCGGCGGATTCTATTCATTCGTCACCGGCGAGATTGGCCAAAAAATTATTATGAAAACAGGCATCCTCCCGGCTCGCGCCACACGAATCCAAGTGGTAGAGCTGCAATAATCACTCCTGCTTAATTTCCCCTTGCAATCGAGAAATAATTAACTATCACCCAATATGAAATTCAAAGCTTTATTAACTATGATTGTGGCCGGTTGCATGACCATGGCCGCTCAGAGTCAAGGCTATCAAGACGGCGTTGAATATTACAAGGCCGGCCAGTATGAAAATGCCAAGACCATCCTTACAAACACTTTGAACCACTCTACCACCGACAAGGCGCTTGCCAACTATTATCTGGGCCAATCCAACCTTGCTCTCGGTGATAAAGCCGCCGCAAAGGCTTGCTTCGATGCCGGTGTCGCTGCCGATGCCGATTGCGCCTACAACTATGTTGGTCTTGGCGCTCTCGACCTGCTCAATGGCAATGCCAACACCGCTGCCGACCACTTCAAGAAAGCTCAAGGTCTGGCTAAAAAGGACTACGAAGTGATTGTGTCTATCGCTCGCGCCTACTACAACGCCGACGCTGTGAAATATGCCAAGGAAGTTCAAAAATATCTTGACAAAGCTCACAAAGATTCCAAGCACACAGCCCCCTCTATCTACATCCTCGAGGGTGATATGCTATATGACAGCAACGACTTTGGCGGCGCTGCCGGCAAATACGAAATGGCTATCAGCTACGATAACGCCAACCCCGAAGGATACGTTAAATACGCTAAATCCTACTTCCGCGTAAATCCTCAATTCTCTATCTCTAAGCTCGAGGAATTCCTGCGCATTTCGCCCAACTCGGCTCTCGCTCAGCGCGAACTCGCTGAAAAACTCTACGAGGCCAACTATTGGAACCGCGCTGCCGAGCAATACGGCCGTTATATTCAAAACCCCAACCACTTCCCCGAAGACAAAGCCCGCTATGCCGTGCTGCTCTACTACGGCGAAAAATATGCCGAGAGCCTCAAGGTGGCTAAGGAAGTACTCGTTCAGAAACCCGACAATTTCCTGATGCAACGCCTCGTGTTCCTCAACGAAGCTAAACTCGGCGACAACCAAGCTGCTGTGGCTGATGGTGAATCTTTCTTCACTAAAAACCCCAACGGCTATTTCACATCCAACGACTACATCACCTATGCCGACGCCCTCACCGCTATCGGCGAAGATGCCAAGGCTCAAGAGCAATATGAAATCGCTGCTGTGAAATTCCCCGACAATAGCGCTGTATTCAGCGGCCTTAGCAACATCTACACTCGCAATAAAGATTATGTGAAAGCTGCTGATGCCTACGAAAAATATATCGGCACTCTCGAGAAACCCGAAGTTAACGACTACTTCACCGCTTCTGCTCGCTACCTCAATGTAGCTGCTACCGCCGGTGACAACGCCACCCTTCGCCACGACGCTGCTGAAAAAGGCCTGAAATTTGTCGACCTCGCTATCGCTCAAGCTCAGCCCAACCCCGTGCTCTATCAGCGCAAGGCCCGTCTGCAAATCGCTGCCAACAACAATGTGCCCGATGCAGGTGCCATTGAATCTTACAACGACATGATCGCTCTGCTCGACCAAGATCCTGCCAACGCCGATGTCAACAACCCCAACAACGACCTCTCGATGTATCGTGAAGCTTATATGTTCTCACTTAAATACTACAACGAGGTTAATGTGGACAAAGACAAATCTGCTAAATACTCTGTTCTCGTTAAAGAAGTCAACGAAAAACTCGGCCTCTAATCCGTTTATCTCATATTCAAGCCTGAAGAGTGCCGCTCACGCCTCTTCAGGCTTTTTTACAACTATATACTATGGCTCTGCAACCGCTTGCTGAACGTCTCCGCCCTCGCTCGCTCGACGACTATATCGGTCAAACCCATCTCGTCGGCCCGGGCAGTATTATTCGCCGCATGATCGACACCGGCAATGTGGCCTCGTTTATCCTTTGGGGCCCTCCCGGAGTAGGAAAAACCACCCTTGCCCGTATCATCGCCAATGCCACTCGCAGCGAATTTCACACCCTCTCGGCCGTCACTTCCGGCGTGAAAGATGTGCGCGATGTTATCGACCGCTGCCGCCAAGAGGCTTCGAGCATGTTCTCGCAGGGCCGTCCTATCCTTTTCATCGACGAAATCCACCGATTCAGCAAGAGCCAGCAAGACAGTCTGCTCGGCGCTGTCGAGGACGGCACCGTCACTCTTATTGGTGCCACCACCGAAAACCCCTCCTTCGAGGTGATTCGCCCGTTGCTGTCGCGCGCTCAGGTCTATGTGCTCAAGCCGCTCGACGAGATCGAGCTTCAGCAGCTTCTCAACCATGCAATTACTCGCGACTCTGTGCTATCCACTCGCCAAGTGAAGGTGGAGCAAACAGCTGCGCTATTTCGCTATTCCGGCGGCGACGCCCGCAAATTGCTCAATATCCTTGATTTGCTTGAACAGTCCACGCCGGCCGGCGAGCCGATTGTTATCGACGACCAAGTGGTCACCGAGCGCCTGCAAAATAATCCGCAAGCCTACGACAAAGGCGGCGAGATGCACTACGACATCATCTCGGCCTTTATTAAAAGCATACGTGGCAGCGACCCCGATGCCGCAATCTATTGGATGGCGCGTATGATTGCCGCCGGCGAAGACCCCGAATTTATCGCACGCCGCATGGTGATTTCGGCTGCCGAGGATATTGGCCTGGCCAATCCAAATGCTCTGCTTTTGGCCAATGCCACCTACGATGCAATTATGAAAATCGGCATGCCCGAGGGCCGTATTCCATTGGCCGAATGTGCCGTCTATCTGGCCACCAGCGCCAAAAGCAATTCGGCGTATATGGCCATAAATACTGCGTTGGCCCAGGTGGAGGCAACCGGAAATCTGCCCGTGCCGCTTCACCTGCGCAATGCGCCCACAGCGCTAATGAAAAAGCTTGGCTATGGTCAGGAATATAAATATTCTCACGACTACCCCGGCCATTTCGTCCGCCAACAATTTATGCCCGACAAGCTCGTTGGAGTGAAATATTGGACGGCCTGTGACAACCAGGCCGAAGCCACTATGGCCGCTAGGCAGAAAGCTCGCTGGGCCGACGATAATTAATTCTTTTGATACGGCTTTGGCTTGGAAAATAGCTTGGCTATCAAGTCGGGCCGATGCAGCCTGTGCAGCGAGCGCTCAATATCCATGCGATAAGTGCGGTCATACCAGAAAAAGTATTTCCTTTGCGCTAATTTTTCCTCTGGCCGCACTGCTGTAAACACCTTCTCGCCGGTGTATGGATGCACGCCGCTATAGTATATCTCCGACGCCACAGTCATGGGCGTTGGCGTGAAATCCTGCACCTGCTCTAGGTGAAAATTCAGATTTTTTGTCTTTACAGCCAATTCTGCCATGTCAATTTCATGGCAGCCGGGATGGCTCGATATGAAATAGGGGATTAGCTGTTGGCGCAGGCCGGCGCGTTGGTTCACGCGCTCAAACAATTCATTAAACTTGTGGAATAGCTGAAACGTAGGCTTGCGCATCACGGCCAGCACCGAGTCCTCGGTGTGCTCTGGCGCCACCTTTAATCGTCCGGATACGTGAGATGTAATCAGCTCCTCGTTGTAGCGACGATTGATTTTATCCACATTAGCGTCACCGGTGGCGTGCATTGACAGGTCGTAGCGCACGCCGCTGCCGATAAATGATTTTTTGATTCCGGGCAGTGAGTCCACTTTGTGATAAATATCCAGCAGCGGCCCGTGGTTGTTGTTAAGGTTGGGGCACACCGCAGGATGCAAGCACGATGGCTTTTTGCATTTGCTGCATATTGCCTTGTTTTTGCCGCCAAGTGCATACATATTGGCCGATGGGCCGCCAAGGTCGCTGATATATCCCTTGAAGTCGGGCATCGCTGCCACTTGTTTCGCCTCTCTAATAATTGATTCGGGCGAGCGCGAGGATATAAACTTGCCTTGATGTGCCGAGATTGTGCAGAACGCGCAGCCGCCAAAGCAGCCGCGGTGTAGATTCACCGAGTGGCGAATCATGGTGTAGGCCGGTATCTCTTTGCCCTTATATCTGGGGTGGGGCAGGCGTGTGTAGGGGAGGTCGAATGCTGCATCAATCTCGCCCTGTGCCATAGCCGGCAGCATGGGATTCACCTTCACCACGCGATTCTTGTCGAGCGCTTGCCACAGCGTGGCGCCGCCATTCATCGCGTTGCTTTCTTGCTCGATATGCTTGAAGTTAGCCGATTGCAACTTGGGATTCTTTCGGCAATCATCCCACGAATTTAGCACTATATTATTATCGTCGCTGTTTGCCGGCATTTCAGCTATCGGACGAATCACCACGCTCTGCGGCATGTCGATGATTTGGCCGATTGATTCGCCGGAATCAAGACGTCGCGCGAGTTCCAAAATAGTCCTCTCTCCCATGCCATATGTAATCATGTCGGCTTTGCATTCGGCCAAAATCGAGGGGCGCAGCTTGTCGGCCCAATAGTCGTAGTGCGACAAGCGGCGCAGCGAGGCCTCGATGCCGCCTACCACAATGGGCGCATCTGGGTAGAGGTCGCGCAATATATTGGAGTAGACTATCGTAGGATAGTCGGGGCGAGCGCCATGTCGGCCCCCGGGGGTGTAGGCGTCGTCAGAGCGTCGGCGTCGGTTGGCTGTGTAGTGGTTTACCATCGAATCCATCGCACCGGCCGACACTCCAAAGAATAGCCGTGGGCGGCCAAATTTGCGAAAGTCTCGCAAATCGTCCTGCCAATTGGGCTGCGGCACTATAGCCACTCGATAGCCGGCCGCTTCAAGCACACGGCCCAGCACAGCGGCTCCAAACGACGGATGATCCACATAGGCGTCGCCCGAAAACAGCACCACATCCACCGAGTCCCAGCCTCGGGCTTTCATTTCTTTCACTGATGTAGGCAACCAATCGGTTGGACGGAGCGAGGCGTATTCGGCAGGAGTTGATGGAGCGTGATTCATTTTTGCATTTCGGCGAGGCGAGCCTCGAGTTTAATTATTTCATCGCGCAGGCGAGCTGCTTCGATAAATTCCATATCTTTGGCGGCGGCCACCATTTGTTCGCGCAATCGTTGGATTGAGCGTCCAAGTTCGTCTGCTGTCATGTAGGGCAGCACAGGATCCGCTGCAATATCTACATTGGTGGTGTATTCGTTGGCATAGGGCAACTTGTCCGACTGCTTGCCGCGATGCTGTTGGGCAGCTTTGCCTTTGGCCTGGCGCGACATTGTAGGCACGTCGTCGGGATCTTCTTTGCCCACAATTGCGTTGCGAGCCTTTACAATCGCTTGCGGCGTGATTCCATGCTCCTCGTTATAGGCAAGCTGCACGCTGCGGCGGCGTTCGGTTTCGTCGATGGTTTGCTGCATCGAGTCGGTGATTTTGTCGGCATACATTATCACTTGGCCGTTGAGATTACGAGCCGCACGGCCCACTGTCTGTGTCAGCGACCTGTGGCTACGCAGAAAGCCCTCTTTGTCGGCATCCAAAATCGCCACGAGCGACACCTCCGGCAAGTCGAGACCCTCGCGCAGCAGGTTCACACCAATCAGCACATCAAATGTGCCGGCTCGCAAGTCGTCGAGTATCTTTATGCGGTCCATTGTTTCCACATCCGAGTGGATATAGGCCGTCTTGATATCCATCTTTAGGAAATATTCGTTGAGCTCCTCGGCCATGCGCTTGGTGAGGGTAGTCACAAGTGTGCGCTCGTTTCGCTCTACGCGCAGTTGGATTTCATTCATCAAATCGTCAATCTGGTTGAGCGACGGACGCACTGTAATCACAGGATCAAGCAAACCTGTCGGGCGAATCACCTGTTCAACTACCACGCCTTCGCTTTCGCGTAGCTCATAGTCGGCCGGGGTAGCGCTCACATAGATTGCCTGATGTGTCATGCCTTCAAATTCCTCAAAAGTAAGCGGACGATTGTCGAGCGCTGCTGCCAGGCGGAATCCATAGTTTACCAGGTTGGTCTTGCGCGAAAGGTCGCCGCCAAACATTGCTCGAATCTGCGGTATTGTCACATGGCTCTCATCTATAATCGTCAGATAGTCCTTCGGGAAATAATCCAGCAAGCAGAATGGACGCATGCCGGGCTCTCGGCCATCAAAATAGCGCGAATAATTCTCTATACCCGAGCAATAGCCCAATTCCTTCATCATCTCCACATCATAGGTCACACGCTCTTCCAATCGTGCTGCCTCCAGCGGCTTGTCTTCGCGACGGAATGCCTCCACTTGTTCGCCCAAATCAAGCTGAATCTGAGCGATTGCCGATGCTTGCCGTGCCGGCGATGTTACGAAAATGTTGGCCGGATAAATCTTAAAGCTGTCGTGTGAACCGAGTGAGTGGCCATCTTCGGCATGTAAAGTAGCTATCGACTCAATCTCATCACCCCAAAACACCACTCGCAGCACAATCTCTTCATAAGCCAGACGAATGTCCACGGTGTCGCCCTTTACGCGGAAAGTGCCGCGCTTAGCCTCCACCTCGCTGCGTGAATATAGCGATGCCACCAGCTGACGCAAAAAAGCATTTCGTGCAATCTTTTGGCCCACTTTGATATTCACCACATTCGCGTTGAATTCCTCGGGATTGCCAATGCCATACAAGCACGATACCGACGACACTACAATTACGTCGCGACGTCCGGATAGCAATGCCGATGTCGTGGCCAAACGCAGACGGTCGATTTCGTCATTTATCATCAAGTCTTTCTCGATATACTTATCCACCGATGGAATATACGCCTCCGGCTGATAATAATCATAGTACGACACGAAATATTCTACCGCATTATCGGGAAAAAATTGCTTAAATTCGCTGTATAGCTGAGCGGCCAACGTCTTATTATGGCTCAATATCAAGGTAGGGCGTTGCACACGCTCTATCACAGTTGCCATGGTGAACGTCTTGCCCGAACCGGTTATGCCGAGCAAAGTCTGAGCCGGGGTGCCATCATTGACACCCTCCACTAATTGAGCAATTGCCTGTGGCTGATCGCCCGTTGGTTGAAACTGCGAAGAGAGCTTGAAATCCATATCCTGCAAAATTACTCAATTTTCCCAACCCCACCAAGCATTCCCCCACTTAATTC
>CAZRCU010000070.1:0-10724 GCA_964598685.1 uncultured Bacteroides sp. | reverse complement strand
GCGAGGGTAATAACGATGGTAGACATCTTAACAGTGGCAGAAGCGGTGTAGGTGAAGGTGGAAGCGGCAGTGCCCTCGTAGAGGGTGGTAGAGCCGGAAACTACCTTGGTGAAAGTAACGCCTTCGGGAGCAGCGACAGTCATAGAATTGCCGTTGTAGATACGGATTTCATTGGGGGTGTCGGGGGTGCCGAGTTTAGAATAAACTGCGGGGTTGGTAGCGTCTTTTTCGTTGCCGTTTTTGTCGGTGTAGGTGCCGCGAACGAAAGAGAAGGTGTAGCCTTCGAGGGTGAGGCTTTCAACGGGTTGCCAGTGTTGGCCGGTACCGTTCACTGTTTTGCCGTCAGCGTTGGTAGTGGTGGGAACTTCTGCAACGTATTCACCATTGATGTCGTCAACATTAAGATTGGCAACGCTCAGGGTGACGTCTTCTGCATTAGCAAAAGAGGCCATACCAAAGAGGCATGCGATAGAGAGTAAAAGTTTTTTCATAAAGTGAAAAATTTTTATTGTTAAAGTGTATTGTAGGCTTTATTTTTCAATTTTTCTGATGAGGAGCACCTCGGTGGGGAAGTGGTCGGAGAATCCGTTGAGGTAGGATCCCGAAGAGAAAGTGCGCTTGGGATAGCCTTGACGGGTGCCCTCGGTGTCGCGCAAAAATTCGTCGTTGTGGACAATAGCGCGCTGGAAGTGCCAGCGGTTTTCGGGGGCGTTGGCCAGATTGCCGGAGAGGATGATTTGGTCGAAGAGGTTCCACGAGCTCTTGTAGGCGAGAGTGCCGATGCCGTCGTCGAGCATTTTCCAGAAGGCGTTGTAGAAGCCGTGGTCTTGAACATCTTTGCGGTCGCGCTTGGCGTTGAGCACTTTGGCGCAGGATTTATCTTGAGGGTCGTCGTTGAGGTCGCCCATAATGATAACTGCCATATTGGGGTCGACGTTCCAGAGTGAGTCGGCGATTTGGAGGCAAAGGGCGGCAGCGGCTTCGCGGTTGGGAGAAGATTGCTCTTGACCGCCGAGGCGCGAAGGCCAGTGGTTGACGATAACGGCTACACGCTCGCCCATGAGGGAGCCAACTACGCACATTTGGTCGCGAGTGGCAAAGGGGACAGAGGTGAGGGTGTGGTTGGTGACGTTTTCAAGCTTGAACATTCTGGGGTTGTAGAGGAGACCAACGTCGATGCCACGTTTGTCGGGGGAGTCGTGGTGGCAGATTTGGAGGTTCCAGGGGCGGAGCTCGGGTTGAGATACGAGGTCCTCGAGCACGCCGCGATTTTCAACTTCGGCAACACCGATAATGGCCGGCCCCTTAGGGGTAAGCTTGGTGGTGAATGAAGAAATGGCGGTGGCCAGATTGTGGAGCTTGTTGTTGTATTTGCGTGAATCCCAGCGGTTTGAACCGGAGGGGGTGTACTCAAGATCGCGGCCCAGGGGGTTGTTGGCGATCGTGTCAAACAGGTTTTCAAGGTTGTAGAAAGCCACACCGGCGGCTTGTATCTTCGCACCTGATGATTGTGCAGAGACACCTACAAAACTTAGCACGGCCGCAGCAAGGGCCAGCAGGGTTTTCTTGAACATGGTGTTTAAATATGGATTAGTAATTGATGCCCAAAGTTACAATAATTTTTTCAAGTGGCTATCATAAAGAGAGAAAAAACTTAATAAAAATTTAATGGTTATGTGGTTATGTGGGTTATGTGGTTATGGGAATTGGGGGGATTTTCAAGGATTTGAAGGATTTGGAAGGATTAACAGTGGAAGGGATGAGTGATTAAATAATCTTAAAATAGTGAAAAATTGTTTTGCTGTAACATGATTTATAGCTATTTTTGAAGTCTGAAACGCGGCGCGCGCGTGGCGTGCGAGCGTGAACGAATCAAAAACTAACCTATCAAGGTTCATAATGCCTAACGGAAATAATTAAAAACCAATTTAATAACCGCATGAGACTAAAACTGTTCCTCTTTGTGCTGCTATCGGCGATAGTGCCGATGATGGCTCAGACTGCTACCGTCACAGGTGTGGTGGTCAACAGCACCTCAGGCAGCCCGTTGTCCGGGGCAAGCGTAACGCTACGCGCATCCGGTGCATCGGCTACCACCTCTTTTAACGGCGATTTCCGCATCGTTGCAAAGCCCGGACACGAGTATGTAGTGGTGATGTGCGACGGCTATGAGAGCGCCGGATTCGACGCAACACTCAGCGCCGGCGCCAATGATTTAGGGCAAATACGCCTGACACCGGCCGACGCATCAGATTATTATGGCGACGCCGATGATTTAATCTTTGATGAGTCGCTACTTGAGGACGAAGACGACAACACCCAAAGCATCGCAGCGCTGACCGGCGCCAACGATGATATCTATTACAACACGGCATCGTACAATTTTGGCCCGATGTATTTCCGCTATCGCGGCTACGACAGCCAATATCAAGCTGTGTATGTAAATGGCGTACAGTTCAACGACCTGATTCGCGGCCGTTTCAACTTCTCCTCGCTCATGGGTATGACCTCACGTGCATTCCGCAACAAGACCACCGGCGTGGGCCTTGCAGCCACCAACTATGGCTTTGGCGACATCGGCGGTGCGGTTAACTACAACACCACCACCGATTTGTATGCTCGCGGCTTCAACGGCTCGGTGGCCTACACCAATTCAAACTATATGCTGCGCGGCATGGCCACATATTCCACCGGCCTAAATTCAAAGGGCTGGGCAGTGACCTTGAGTGCAATCGGCCGCTATGCCAAAGAAGGCGTGGTGGAAGGCACTTTCTACAATTCGGGCGGCTTGTTCCTGTCGATTGAAAAGTATTTCAACCTGCACAATCAATTGGTGCTGACCGCATGGGGCGGCCCCACACAGCGCGCCACCGCATCGGGCACCTATCAAGAAGTGTACGACCTGCTCGACAACAATCTGTACAATCCCAACTGGGGCTGGTATCAAGGCAAAAAGCGTGCATCGCGCGTAACCGAGACCTACGATCCCACCGCAATGCTGAATTGGCTCTATTCTAAGGGCAACACATCGGTGAACACCTCGGTGGCCTTCTCCTACAACTACTACAACCGCTCGGCTCTGCAATATTACAAAGCCAACGACCCCAACCCCACATATTACCGCTACCTGCCCTCGTACTATCTCGACGACGATGGCAATGCCACCGAACAGAGCGACTATTACACCTGGCTGTGGCAAAACGATGAAAGCTTCTCGCAAATCAACTGGGATAAGCTGTATCAAGTGAACGAACTCACCAATGTGGCCAACGCATCTCTGCCCGCCTCGCAGCAGCAAAGTGCTTCCTACATTCTTGAGAACCGCATTAACACCACTTTCAACGCCAAATTCAATTCGTATGTAAACACCCGCCTCAACAAATACATCACAATGCAAGGCGGCGTGGCTGTGCAATATGCCAACTCGGCCAACTATAAGACCGTGCGCGACCTGCTCGGCGGCGAATTCTGGATCGACGTAGACCCCTTCTCCGACCGCGACATCACCCTGGCTCCCGACAACCTGGTGAACGACTTCAACTATTCCGACCCCTACACCCACCGTGTGTATAAAGGCGACAAATTCGGCTACAACTACAATATCTATGCTTTGAATGCCAATGCATGGTTGCAAAACACCGTGACACTGCCTCGCTGGGACATCAACTATGCGCTGAAGATGAGCTACACTCAATATCAACGCGAAGGCCACATGCGCAACGGCCGTGCTCCTCAGACCTCCTATGGCAAGGGCAAGATTCAATCGTTTGACAACGCCGGCATCAAGGTGGGCGCCACCTACAAGCTCGACGGTCACAACTACTTTATGGGCCACGCCAACTATGAGACACGCGCCCCATTGGCTGAATCAATCTATCTGATGCCTCGCGTGAAAAACGACGTGGTGGATGATGTGACCTCAGAACGCGTGCTTGCAGGCGACATCTCGTATGTATGGAATTATCGCCGCTTCCGCGGTTCGGTAGGCGCATTCGGCACCATGACCGACAACGGCATCGAGCGCACCGGTTTCTATGACGACCGCTACAACACATATACATATTATATATTGTCGGGCGTTAAGCGCGTGTACAAGGGCGTAGAATTGGGCATGACCTACAAGATCACCCCGTCGCTATCGGCTACATTTGCCGGCACCTATTCGCGCTTCCAATACAAGAACAATCCACGCGGCACACGTACATTTGAAAACGGTCTGTATGCCGACACCACTCAAACCGTTTACCTCAAGAACTACTATGTGGGCTCAACCCCGCAATACTCGGCCAACCTTGGCATCGACTGGTCGGCTCCGGGCATGTGGTTTTTCAACATCAACGGCACCTACCAAGGCGATTCCTACGTGAACCTGTCGCCGGCCTACCACGAAGCACTGGCCGATTTGTGGAAATCATATCCCAAGCAAGAAGACTTGCAAGCAAAAATCGAGGAACTCTCAACACAAGAGAAGCTGAAAAATGCCTTCACACTGAATCTGTCGATCGGCAAGCTTATCTATATCAACCGCAAGGTTAGCCTCAACCTCAACCTTAACATCAACAACGTTCTCAACAATCGCAACGTAGTGACCTATGCATATCAGCAGGGCCGTATCGACACCAGCGATTGGAATCGCGACAAATACCCCAACCGCTATCAGTATGCCCAGGGTATCCGCATATTCTTCAACGTAGGCGTTCGTTTCTAATTTAATTTGCATTCCAAGATATGAAAAAGACAAAATCATATATAGCAGCCCTGGCCCTTGGAGCTCTCGCATTCACTGCGTGCGACGACAATTGGGAATGTCCGCCTATGGACGTGCCCACCTTTGCTGAAGGCACCGAGGCCACAATGACTATTGCCGAACTCAAAACACAATATTGGCAGGATGGAGATTCGTATGGCACCCAGATCGGCCTTGATGCCAACGGCGACTCAATCATCCTGGTGGGCACCATCGTGTCGTCTGACCAATCGGGCAACATCTACAAATCAATCGTGCTTCAGGATAAGACCGGCGCAATCACCATCGGCATAAACCAAAGCAGCCTGTATGAGGAATATCCAATGGGTATTCGCATGGCGCTGAATGTGACCGGCATGACAATCGGTCGCTACAGCGGCTTGATGCAACTCGGCACACTCGACGGCACCAGCGTGAACCGTATCGAGCTCGACGACATCTCGCCCCGCATCCAGCTTGATTATTATGGCGGCGAAGTGGACACCACTCTCACCACCATCTCGGAATTGAGCACCGCCTCGCAAACCAACGAGGGCAAAATCCAATGGCAAAGCCGCCTGATTCGCATCAACGATGTGAAATTTGAAGAGGCCGGCGAACCCTTCACCACCGGCTCCACCACATCGCGCTATATCACCGACGATGAGGGCAACCGCATGATTGTGTACAACAGCTCGTACAGCGATTTCGCCTACGACACCCTGCCCTATGGCCATGGCGACGTGGTGGGTATCCTGTCGTGCTACCGCACATCTTGGCAGCTGCTGCTGATTGATGCCAACAGCTGTATCGACTTTGACGGCGAAGGCGCTCCCGACCCCAACCTCACCACATTTATCAAGGAATCATTCTCTAACACCTTTGGCGATTTCACCGCCAACTATGTCACCGAAGCTGCGGGTGGCGATATTTGGGTGCCCTCTGCAAAATATGGCATGGTGGCCACCGGCTATATCAACGGCACACGCTATGCATCGGATTCTTATCTGACATCGGCAGAAATCGACCTCAACGGCTATAGCAAGCCCGAGCTCACCTTCAGCCACTGCTGCAACTACTTTGCATCCACCGAGGTGATGCAACAGCAAGCCTCATTGGCAGTGAGTGTGGACGGCGGCGATTGGGAAGCAATCGAAATCCCCACCTACTCCACCAACGCCGACTGGACATTTGTGGATTCGGGTACAATCGACCTCTCGGCCTATGTAGGCAAGAAAATCCGCATCGGATTCCACTATATCTCTACCGAATCCCAGGCCGGCACTTGGGAAATCAAGAATGTTGTGCTAACAGCCATCAAAAACCAATAACCGATTATGTTTAAGTTTAAATCTTATATAATGGGCGCTCTGGCGCTGGCTGCCGCCGGCAGCTTCACTGCTTGCCAGGACCACTTTGACGACCCGTCGGTTGCCATCCCCGTGGCCACCATGAAGCCCAACACCACCATCGCCGAGGTGAAAGAACTGATGTGGAAAGAAGACGCAAATTATTGCGACACAGTTTTCACCAAAGACGGCACCGAAAACGGCGAGCACATCATCGTGGCAGGCCGCGTGATTTCGTCGGACTATGCAGGCAACTGCTTCAAATATATCATCCTGCAAGATGAGACCGGCTGCCTGTCGTTCTCGATCAATTCCTACAACCTCTATCTGCAATATCGTCGCGGCCAAGAGGTGGTGGTAGACCTCACAGGCATGCACATGGGTAAATATCGCGGCTTGGAGCAAGTGGGCTTCCCCAGCTACAATTCGTCGATTCCAGGCTACGAGACATCGTTTATGGCTCCCGAATTGTTCCAACGCTCGTCGGAGCTGAACGGGCTGCCCGAGGTGACCAAGATCGACACCGTGACCGTGCAAGATTTCTCGTCGATTGGCGTTACCCCCGCCGAGCTGCGCTATTGGCAGAGCCGCATCGTGCGCTTCAACAATGTGCAATTCGTGCCTAACACCTCGCCGAGCACCCTCTCCACTTATCACTCGAGCGGTGAGACCCAGCAGATCCAGGATATCAACGGCAACACCCTGGACGTGCGCACATCGGGCTACTCCAACTTCTGGAACACCAAGCTGCCCGCCGACCGCGGCGACGTAGTGGCCATCATGGGCTACTATATCAACCTTGCCGGCACCGGTGGCTGGCAGTTGACCCTTATCGACGCCAACTCGCTGCAAAACTTTGGCAACCCCACAGTGCCTGCCGGCAGCGAAAACAATCCCTACTCAGTGATGCAAGCTATCGCCGCTCAGGTGAACGACGAGAATGTGTCGGGCTGGACTAAGGGCTATATCGTGGGCACCGTTGGTCCGGAAGTGGAAGAAGTGACCTCGTCGGCCGACATCGAATGGACTGCAACCCCAACCCTTGGCAACACCCTGGTGATTGGCGAGACCCCCACCACCACCGATATTAGCGAATGCCTTGTAGTGGCTCTGCCTCAAGGCTCGGAACTGCGCAACTATGGTGCACTGCGTGAGAATCCCGACAACTATGGCAAGGAAATCAGCATCTATGGCACATTTGCCAAAGTGATGGGCACCTATGGCATCACCAACAACAACGGCACCTCGTCGGAATTCAAGATCGACGGCGTGAACATCGTCACCACCACCGAGACTCTGACTCTGCTCGACGGCGAAAGCGCAAGCGGCGCCGAAAATTGGACATTCTCGAATGTAACTCTGCCTTCGACTATCTCATCTGTATGGTCGTGGAAGAATTATAACACCAGCTACTATCTCTATGCCAACGCATATAGCAGCAGCGGCACAGCCGACACCGAGGCTTGGGCTATCTCGCCTGAAATCGACATGACTGCTGCTCACCGCGCAAGCGTAGAATTCTCTCACGCTGCCAAATTCCAGACCGTGCTGAAGACCCTCTGCGGATTCGGCGTGCGCGAAGTTGGCTCTACCGAATGGACCATGCTCACCATCCCCACCTGGCCCACCGAAGGCTCGTGGACATTTGAAAGCTCGGGTTCAATCGACCTCTCGGCCTATGCAGGCAAGAAGATTGAAGTAGGCTTCAAATATGGTGCATCGGCAGCCGGTGCCGACGCTTGGGAAGTGAAAAACCTGATCTTCACCACCGACGCCACCATCTCGGCCGGCGGAGCTACATCCAACGGCGGCGGCACCACCGAGCCGTCGACCCCAACCGACCCCGGCACAGGCTCGGGCTCAATCACTGACGGCGGCGCAGGCGCAGCTGAATTCAACTTTGGCGACCCCACCACCCTTACCCCCGCTTATAGCGAAGCCGACCAAGTGGCCGACGGCACTACAGGCAACTACAAGATTGAAGTGAACGGCGTGACCTTCACCGCAGGCTCGGCAGGCATTACCAACTCGAGCACCGGCACAGCCGCCCGTCTCTACCACCAATCTTCGGGCACATGGTCGTATCGCTGGTATAAGAACTCTACCACCACTATCGCAGTGGCCGATGGCTATCACATCGAGAAGATAGAGTTTGAGCCTCAAACCTCCACCTACACCACGGCTCTCGGCAACTGCACATTCAGCAGCGGCACCTATGCCGACAAGGTGTGGACACCCAGCGGCAATGTATCGAGCGTCACCATTACCCCGAACGCTACAGTAGGTTTCACCAAAATCACTGTCACCTGCTCTAAGTAATCGCAAGATTCCCCATTCAACCGATATAAGTGGCTGCGTCAAAATTGGCGCAGCCACTTTTTTTTGTTTACGGTGTTGATTTACTGTGTGTTATGTTTTAGGATGCACCATGATGCATCCCTACAGGCAGATGGGTGGTGCAATAAATTCAAGGTAAATGCGTTAATAAAACGGATGAAAAGATTTACAATCATTATATTAAGCCTGTTGGCAATCGTAGCCGCAACGCCGGCAAGTGCCCGCCGCCTCAACGATAAGGTGGACAATTTGCCGTATGCCGATATGCGCCGCTGGCATCTTGGATTTTCGATTGGCGGCCATGTCGACGACTTGCGCTTTGCCCACAACGGCTTTATCACAGATGAGGGCGAGCAGTGGCGCATGGACCAGCCGAGCTATTCCCCGGGATTTTCGGTGACAGGCCTTGTGGACTTTCGCCTCAACAATATGTTTTCACTGCGATTTTCGCCGGGCATGATGTTTGGCAGTCGCGACATCCGCTTTCACGACGCCAACGGCGTTGGAGCCGACGAGCGCCAAAATATCAAATCCACGTATGTGGTGCTGCCGGTCGACTTGAAATTTGCGTCGATGCGCACACGCAATGCGCGCCCGTATGTGCTCACCGGTGTGATGCCGCTATTCGACGTGTCGAAAAAGCGCAGCGACATTCTGAAGCTTGACGCATCGGATTTCTATCTGTCGGTGGGCTTTGGCTGCGATTTCTATCTGCCGTATTTCAAGCTGATTCCCGAAGTGAAATTTTGCTTTGGATTAGCGGATATTCTCACACACGACCGTCCCGACCTGGTGGACGACCCTACACGAATCAAATACACCAATTCGCTGTCGAAGGCCACAAGCAAGATGATTGTATTCTCATTCTATTTTGAATAAATCATGACTTTAAAACTCCGCATATTATCACTGATGGCCATTATGGCAATCATAGCTCCGCGCATAGCAGCGCAGACCGATGTAGACATTTCGCAATTCTACGAGGTGCCCACATTGTTCAACCCCGCTGCAGTGGGCCAGACCGACTATCTGCGCATCCGCGGCGCAGGGCGCCTGCAATGGGTGGGCATAGATGGCGCGCCGCAATCATTTGTGCTTGCAGCCGATTCGCCGTTCAAGCTGTTCAATAAGCGCGTGGGCGCCGGCGTGGTGATGGAGCAAGAGAGCATCGGCCTATATAGCAGCATAAATCTTAACGCCCAATTGGCGGCGAAATTCCGCAAATGGGGCGGCGAATTCACCGGTGCCGTGCAAATCGGCATGTACGACCAGCAATTCAAGGGGTCGGAGGTGTATCTGCCCGATGCCGACGATTATCATCAGGGCTCTGACGACGCCATACCCACCACCGACCTTCACGGCACTGCATTGGATGTGGGCGTGGGCTTGTGGTATGAGCGCAAGAATTGGCGAGCCGGGGTGTCGCTGCTTCATGCCACCGCGCCAAAAATCACGATGGGCGGCGAAAACGGGGGCTCCACCTCGAGCGAGTTGATATATGAATTCAACGCGCCGCGAACTCTTTATTTTACAAGTTCATGCAATATTCCCGTCAAAAACACGTTATTTGAAATACTGCCGGCCTTGATGGTCTACTCAGATTTCACATTTTGGACGGCCGAGCTGATGGCTCGCGCACGCTACAATAAATTTCTGAGTTTCGGTCTCGGATATCGCTACGACGATGCCGTGATTGCCACCATAGCCGCCGAAATAAAGAATTTTTATGTCGGCTATTCGTTCGACTACGCCACATCGGCCCTACACTCGGCCTCATCGGGCAGCCACGAAATCGTGGTGGGCTACTCGCTCAAGCTCGACCTCGGCGAGAAGAATCGCAACCGACACAAAAGCATAAGAATAATGTAAGATCCTCGATATGAAGACACGCTCAAACATACTCCTCTCCGGCGCCACGTTTCTCGCGGTGCTATCGTCGTGTGCATCAGGCAGCAGCTCATCAACCGGCGGCGAAGTGACCGGCGTAGGCGGCTCGTCCTGGGCAGAGCCCACCCCCTATGGCATGGTGTTAATCGACCGTGGCTCGATGAAAGTGGGTGTAGCGAAAAACGACTCACTATGGAACATTGCAGCCGATTCCCGAGGCATATCTGTTGATGGCTTCTGGATGGACGAAACCGAAATCACCAACGGCAAATACAAGCAATTCGTATTCTGGGTGCGCGACTCTATCATCCGCGAACGCCTGGCCGACCCCGCATACGGCGGCAACGAGGACTATCGCGTGGAAGAAGACCGCGACGGCAATCCCATCAAGCCCCACCTGAATTGGAATAAGGCTATACCCTGGC
>CAZRCU010000069.1:0-10838 GCA_964598685.1 uncultured Bacteroides sp. | reverse complement strand
AAAAAAGGCTGTGCCATATTTAACTATGACACAGCCTTCACAGGTGCAATTATATAAGTAAGTTTACTTTGTGTGCTTACGACGCAGGTGCTTGATCCAAATATAATAGCCGGTGATTGGCAATGTAGCACCCAGCAGGGCAGCCAACATTGTGAGAATGCGTGAGAACAATCCCAGCCAATTACCCACATGGATATTATAGATTACACCACGCACCTTTGTGGCTTTATCTTGGTCGGCATAAAGCTTCACATCAGCAATTGAGCCATCGGCATCATTGATAGTATAATTATCGGTAGCGCGCATGCTGTGGCGGCCTTGAGGCACTACCCCTACCGAACCACTCGACATGGTAATTTGCTGATAATCCGGGCAGCGTTCAGCCACATTATCCATAGCTTGCTGCCAAGTGGCGTAAGCCGACACAGGCTTGTCTACGTGGAAATGGGCGTGCTCTGCGGCGATGCTATCGTGCTGTTCACCGCCCATTGCGCGATCATGTTGATGGAAATCGCTATGCGCGCCACGTTCATGCTCACCGCGACCATGCTCGCCATGCCAATGCTTAGCCTCGGCAAATTGAGCAGCCGCTTCACGCCCGTGGCCTTCGCCACGACCTTCGCCGCCACGCTTTTCGCCACCATGATTATCTGCCACTTGCTCCACGCCAAGCATGCCGTAGAATCCTGTGCGATACCACGCAAACGACCATGTAAGGCCGGTAAGCGCGCAAGCCAGCAAGAATATAGTGGCATAGATGCCGCCGGCGACATGCAAATCATGCCAAAAACGCGGCCAGCCCTTGGTGACACAAATCTTAAGACTTTGTGCCAACGGCTTTTTACGATTGCTGAGCCAAATAATCAAGCCGGTGATAAGAATCACCACAAGCAGCAATGTAGCTATACCCACAAGCAATTTGCCCACTCCGATATGGCCATCCTGGCCGGCCGAACCAAGCAGCCAGCGGTGAAGACGAAACATCTTATCGAAAAATGGCAAGCGCTGCGCCTTACCGGTGATTTTGCCGGTGTATTGGTCAACATATACCGACGCACGGCGCGGCTTCGACAGATTCACCTGATAAGCACGCTCAGGATTGTTTGATACAGTGACGCCGGTGATCTGCACGCTATCGGGCAGCGTAGTAGCCACAGCCTCCATCAGCTGATCGAGCGGCAAAGCCTTCTCGCCCACGTTCTCCACAAAATATGTGGAATGATCGTAAGCCTCGGTGATTTCGGTTTCAAACACCAGTGTGGCGCCGGAGAGACATATCAACGTAATGATAATGCCGAATGGCACCGACAGCCACAGGTGGATTTTCTTAAATACTTTTCGCATTACAAACTATTTATTTTAGCGAGTTAATTTTGCCGATAGCGGTGACAGTGTTCACTTGTAGCTGAACTCCGGCAGTGGCCACACCGGTGGCATTATTAATCTTATAGATTGTAGGATAGCTGTCAGTTGTCATCACAGCTATATAAGTATAACCATTTTCTGTGTAAACGGTTTTGCTGAAGTCGGAAATTTTGTCAGCGTCGGGCAGACCGGTCACATAGGTAAGGGTACCCTTCGAGCCATCGAACACAGCCAAGCGATTAGCCACTTGCTGATTTGATGTGAGCTTGCTGCCATACATAAACAGCAAGAAATAGTCGCCGCCGGCATTGAGACAGCGTTGGAACGATTTGCCGCCCGACAGCTGCTCGATATTCACATAGTAGTCGCTGTCAAATTCGGTTGCACCGCTTTTGATTCGCACTACACCTGCGTCAAGAGTGGTTTGCTGGCGAGGATCGCTCATAGTCTTGGCAAACGAAGCCGAGAACACATAGATGTCGCCGTTGTCGGCCTGGCGGATTGTTTGGTAGTATTGAGATTTGTAGCGACCGCAAGCATAGCTGATTTTATCGGTAGTGATAATGCGCTTGCCGCCAAGCAGTTCGTTGTCGAAGATTGCAACGCTACATTTGTTGGGGTATTGAGTGCCTTGCAGCTCGCCCTTTTCATAAGCGCTCGAATTGCTACCACCGCTTTCAGTCTTCACCAAGTCTTCATTGCCGGCAGCAATATAGCGGCCGCCATCATATGCAGCGCCATAGGTACTAAGACCCATAGGCACCACAGCACTATAAATCTTGCCGTTTGATTCAAGGAAGCCCGATAGTGTCACATATTCACCGTCGCCAAGGAAGTTTTCCGACATCAGATTATCCTTATTAGCCTTTGAATCGCTCTGAGTGCTGGTCTCAGCAGCCACGTCAAGATAGTTGATGAGGAACATTTTGGGCAGACGGCCTTCTGCATCGGCATATTCGGTCAGGCCGCTACCGGTCGACGCTGTAAGGATATATTTGCCATAAGTGCCGAATGTGCTGAAGCGGCTCACCTTATATTCAGCCGAGCGAGCTTGCATTTCAAAGTCGTCGCCAAGGATGAACGAGCGAGTGGTGCCGGCATTTTGCTGGTTGTAGGTCAAGCCATAGAGATATTGATTGTTGAAATACACCCATTCAGTAGCGCCATCGTTTACAGTGCCGTTGCCAATAGGCGAGATTACGCCTTCGTCGAGGCTGGTGCCGGTGAGCAGCACATTCGCTGTCTTGTCGCTGTCTTTTACAGAGGTTGCAAACACGAATCGCGAAGTTTCGGTCACTTCTTCATTGTTATCGTTGCCGCCGGCGGGTTCGTCGTTGTCAGAGCAGGCGGTGAACGAGAGCGCCATCAGGGCCACAACAGGGAGATTGTTAAGTAGGTTCTTCATATTTGGTTATTATTAAATTGTTATCAAATTATTTGCTGCCGAAATGCACACGCACCTTGCCATAGAAAGCGCGGCCGGCCTTTTGCAAGCTGAAATTATCGTAGAGCTTCTCGTTGGTGAAGTTGCGACACTCCACCGAGAAATTATATCGGCCATGTTTGATGCTATAGCTCAGCGAGATATTGTGAGCAAACTGATTTGGCACGATATAATCATTTTTGTTCGAACCCAAATTCGATGAATAATATGTGAAGCTGTGGGTGTATTGATTATCGTAGGTCAACGACAACACATTGCCCCGCTGCCCGCAATTATGCCAATACAAATTTATATCCGAGTCGGCAAAAATATAGGGGAGATTCGACATGCGCTGCTTGTAGTTGATATTATCCATCGAGCTACCCATCGCCGTCGGCATATTGTCGGTCACATTCATTTTGGTGAAGTTGCCGCCCACGGCCAGCCATTTTGCATAGCTATATCGTAATGAGATGTTGTAGCCCTTGGTGAGCACGTTGCCATAATTGATATATGTTGCGGCATATTTGCCACCGCTCATGTTGTAGATATTACGCTGTATATAATCATTTGTGCTGCGATACACCAGGCCCACCTCGGCATTCAATGCGTGGACGCCAAATGTGCGGTCGTAGCTCAGATTCAGATTCACATTGTGGCTATGCTCGGGATTGATTTCCATTTCACCCACCTCAAGATCTTCGTCGCCAAACATTTCCTCGATGGTTGGCAGGCGACAAGCCTTTTCATACGATAGCTTTGCTTGAAGCTCCGGCAACACAAAATATGTGGCTGCCGCGCCATAGCCCCACGAATTAAGATGGCGAGTGTGGCGAATATAGTTTTCTTGAGTAGAAGTTTCAGCAATCGGACCGGCCACCCACAAATCATAGAACTTGCCGAAAATCGACGCATTCCACTTGTTATTTGGCATGAAGCGATACGACAATCCGCTGATATTTTTGCGAGTTTGCTTGTCAATAGGATCTTTCACCGCCTCAGCTGTAAGCAGCGATGTGTTGCCACGGCGAAAATCGTTGAGCACATGATTAAATGTAAACAAATGCACATCGCCGATGCGATATTTCAATGTGGCCAAGCCGCTCCAATTTTGGTTGAGCGCCTGCGAGTGTTGATACGATTGCTCGCCCGGGGAATTTAGCTGAGCTGTCTCGCCGCGCCAATTATATTTCACCGAGGCGGTGTCGACATTTGTGGTTAGATCGCGATTATAATTGACGCTCACCACGGCGCTCAGTCCGCGCACAAACAAATCGCGCTTGGAATATTCCAGCGACGGCATCAGTGAATAGCTTGTGCGATGTTTTTCGCCATACACCACCTCTTGGCGCACACCGGTTTGAATATCTTTATACATGTGTGCATAGGTGAAGCCCAACATCAGGCGGTCGGCCCAGCTCTTGCTGGTGATGCCCACCTTGCCCACTATAGCCTCGTTGTGATATGTGTCGTTAAAGCGCTTCACATGCTCCTTCACATTGCGGTCGATGCGGCCGGTCTCGAAATCCTCGACCGGTGAATCCACAGAATAGCTGTTGTCGGAATAATTTTGAAACGCGTTGATTTCGTATGTGAGGCCATTCTTGAATGATTGGCCGAAATTCACATTAGATTTATGAGTGTTGAACGAGCCATAGGAATACGATGCATCGGCCCACCAATTATGACGATTCTTATTGGTGACAATATTTATCACACCGCCAATGGCATCCGTACCAAAGCCCACCGGCACCACGCCCTTGTACACCTCGATACGATCGGCAAAATTCACCGGAATATTATTAATATTAAACGAGGCTCCTACGCCCTCTTGCGGCACGCCGTCGATAAACACCTTGACATGCTTGCCAGAAAATCCGTCCATCATCAGCTGCATATCCGAGCCTACACCGCCCGATTCGCGCAGCTTAATGCCGGGAGCCTTGGCCAAGGCGTCGCTCAGATTTTTGGTGGTATTCACCATCTGCTTGGTGTCCACAGCCACAGTGTTGAAAGCCGATTGCTTCACACGGCCCACGCCGGTGGCCATTACCACCACTTCGTTAAGCTCCATTTGGCTATCCTTCAGGATAATATTAAGCTTTGATCGCTGATTGGTGAGAGTGACTTCCTTTTCCACCGTTTCATAGCCGAGCGCCGACACTTCCAATGTGTATTTGCCGGCCGGAGCATACAGGAAATACATGCCCTGCTCGTTGGTCATGCAGCCATATTGCGTACCCTTGAGCTTTACTACGGCATATTCCACCTCAGAATTATCCTTGGAGATTATTTTGCCGGAAAGCGTTGGCCGCTCTGTTTGTGAATATGATGAGAGAGAGACGCATAGGATTAGTGCTATGCCACTGATAAACCTTAAAAATTGCACCTTTAAAATCTTTATAATTTTGAACGTGCAAAATTACCGATTACGCGGCATCTCTGAAATACTCAAAAAATGTGATTTTGCGGCATCTCTCCCATTGCCGTCTACTCAAAATGCGTTACACGATGGTGTCGGTCACCACCGGCTTTTCATGAGCCGGCAGAGTGTAAAAGATCGAAAACGAGCCGTTAATTGATTGGCCGCGTGTGCCATACCCGGGCACATACCATGGTTTGCCATGCTCGTTGGCGCTTTCATGCAGCATTGAGTGGAATTTGATTTGCCAGCCTGCCGAGATGTTTCCAAACAGCTTCACTCGCAGGCCTATGTTAAATTCCATCCATCCGGCGGCGGCGTGCTGTGTAGGAATAGAAAAGTCCACTGCATCATCCCAATACGTGCCCGACATGGTGATATTATCCACGGCCCACGAAAATGGCGAGAAGCCATAGCGCAACCCCACCAGCCACTGATAATCCGGATTGGAGTTGAATAAGAAATTATAATCAATACCTATTTTAAAGTAGGGGCTCAGCGGTGCACGATATGTGTAGCCATCTGTTTCAGATGTGTTGTGCGCGATGCCAAGGCCGGCCTCCACTGTCGGAAAATAGCGATTGTGCAAGTTCACATCTGCTGCAAAGCCTATCAGCCCATGCTTTTGGCCGAATACTCGCATAATCGGGTCCCAAATATTCACACCTACCGACGTGCCCAAATACAGCTGATGCTGCATTTTTGGCTTTGTCACAATCGTGGTGGAATCAATCCACTGCTCGCCGGTGACTGTGTCGGTGTAGACAATCGCACCATCCTTGCGCACAAACGACGATGACACTGCGCGACGAGCGGCATTGATTCTCGCCGTGTCGTTGGCAGCCATATTAATCGCTTGCGTTTCGGTAGCAGCATTTCTGATAGGTGTGGTGTGGCGACGGCTCGCAGTGGGGTCGTCGGCTACGGCTGCTGTTGAAACGGCGAGGGCAGCAAGTGTGGCTATGGCAATTTTGCGCAGTGGAGTCATTGGATTATTCGCTGGTGCGGAAGTAGATTTTAATTGATTCGACATCGGCATTGGTGATTAGGGGATCCACCAGCGCCACGCTGTCGATCATTCGTGTGGTGTTTGTGAGGCTGTTGATGCGATAGCAATACATTGCTCCGCAATCTTCCGATGCAAAATAGGGAATTGCATCATAAGCAAGCGTAATGGTGTCGTAGGCTATCGGCTCGGCCGACTCGGTGTCGTAATAGCTAAACACCCACGAAGTAGAGCTTTCAGATGCTCGCATAGGCAGATAAATTTCCGAGGCCGAGGAGCCGGAGGTCAACAAGGCTGAATCATTCGGTGCCCCAACCCCGTGTATCGAAATGCCGCCGACGCTCACCGCCCTGCCCGAAGCCGAGGAATAAAATCCGGCCAACGGAATAGCCGAACCATTATCCAAGCAGCCCGACGAATTGCAGGCAGCCAAGCCGGCCAAGGCCATTGCAGCTACTATTATGCTTATAGATTTCCCCATCGTATAATTTCCTCTGAGCTTTTGCGCGGACGCGGCGACATTGCCGCATCGGCAGCAGCATAGCCAATAGGAATTATGGCTATCGGCTCTTGCGGAGCCTCGATATGAAATGCTTGGCTCAGCTTGGCCGGATCAAAGTTGCACACCCAGCAGGTCGACAACTCCAGCGATGCAGCAGCCAGGCACAGATGCTCCACAGCAATGGCAAGATCTATATCCAAATGGTCTTTTCCATCATAGGGGCGATGCCACGATTCATCGTGATTGCCGATTGCGATGATATAGGTCGGAGCGGTCTTAATCCAATCTTTGCCATAAGCCTCGAAAATCTGTTGGCGAGCCTCCTCTGAGTCGACCACCAAAAATTGCCAGGGCTGGCGATTGCAAGCCGACGGTGCAATGCGTGCCGCATCAATTGCAGCAGCTATCAAGTCGTGCTCGGGAATGCGATTTGTGTCGTAGCTGCGGCACGAGCGGCGCTCGTTCATCACAGCTAACAATGCGGGATATGATTGAATATTGCTCATTTTTCAATATTGATTTCTTCGTCGATTTCATAATCATTGCGGCGTGCCGAGTTGCGTGCCACCAATTCGCCCACAAAGCCCGCCAAAAACAGCTGGCTACCAAGCAGCATCAGCGTGAGCGACAGATAGAAATAGGGCGAATCTGTCACCAATATATAGTGCAAGCCGTGGTGCATATTGTAGAGCTTGGCTATGCCTACAATCGCCAGCGCGATAAAGCCGAGCACAAACATCAGCGAGCCAAGCAAGCCAAACAGGTGCATAGGCTTTTTGCCAAATGTGCCGGTAAACCATAATGTGGCCAAATCCAAATAGCCGTTCACAAAACGATCAAGGCCAAATTTGGTCTTGCCATATTTGCGAGCCTGGTGATGCACCACCTTTTCGCCGATGCGATTAAATCCTGCCAGCTTGGCCAGATATGGAATATAGCGATGCATATCGCCATACACCTCGATATGCTTCACCACGGTGAGGCGATAAGCCTTCAAGCCGCAATTGAAATCGTGCAAATTGTGGATGCCGCTCACCTTGCGCGCAGTGGCATTAAACAGCTTGGTGGGAATTGTCTTCGACAGCGGGTCGTAGCGTTTTTGCTTGTAGCCCGACACCAAATCATAGCCATCCTCGGTGATCATACGATACAGCTCCGGGATTTCGTCGGGACTGTCTTGCAAATCGGCATCCATAGTGATTACTACATCGCCCTTGGCTCGTGCAAAGCCGGTGTTAAGCGCCGGTGATTTGCCATAGTTGCGACGAAATGCCACGCCCTTCACTGCTGGATTGGCCTTCGACAGCGATTGAATCACTTCCCATGAATTGTCGGTGGAACCGTCATTCACAAAAATCACCTCATAGGTGAAATTATTGGCCTGCATCACTCGCTCAATCCAAGCGCACAGCTCAGGCAGCGATTCGGCCTCGTTATATAGGGGTATTACAACAGATATGTCCATTGCACTGTAGTTTTATTCTTGATTGAAAGGTGGCACAGTGGGCTTGCGGCGACGGCGTATCACCCAAGCCAATGCCATTGATAGTAGCGAGCCCGAAAACACCGACATCATTATCAGCTCTATAGCTATATCAATTGGTGTCGGGGCCAGGCCGGTGTGGATATTATTTGAGATATTTGTGGCCATTTCCTGCATCTGCGCATCGGGAGCGGTCGACAAGATGTTGACCATCAACGTCAGCTGGTCGGCAATATAGCGGGGCCACACCCATTTCAGGCACACCAATGCAAACGCCCCAAGCAGCAAGCCGCCAAAGAAGAATATGCAGATGCCATGCATCCACACTGCCGAATAGGTGTCGTAGGCCGCATTATATCGGCGTGCCAGCAGCAAATATGCAACTGTGGGCACAGCTATCATCAGCAATATCGACGGCAAGAACAGAGCCGCCACATACGATGTAGCGGCCACTGTCAATACGGTGAGTGCCAACAACGGGCCCATAATAAGTCCGTCCTCCGCACCATTGCGGTAAACATTTCTTGGAGCTTCGGTCATTCCTTATTTTGTGAGTCCTGAATAATCGGTGCTATAACGCAACATTTGCGGGATATAATCCTCGGTGTAGCTTACGGTCACATCGGTGATAGTGCCGTTGCTATCATAGCTGGGTGTGTAGACGGGATTGACAAAGCCCTTGTAGGGAGCGATGTTCAATGTAGCATAGCGACGGAGCACCTCTTTGTGCAGTTTTTGGTCAACCTTCACTGCATATTTCTCAACAAGGGCGGCACCGGCGGCATAGTCGCCTTCACTCTTGATGCGCTGAATCTCGGCGAGAAGTTGGCCGAAGAGCCCGCGCAGAGCCTTATAATCATTGATTTTGATGTAGGTTTTACCATTGCGATGCACCATTTCAATCACCTTGTCTTTGCGGCCATGTTCATAGGCCCACGCAGCAATTAATTGGCGATTGCGCATGTGAGCTTCCTCGATATTCTTGCCCGGCTCGATACGCATCAGCTGTGTCATCAGGCCATTGAGGATATATTTATAATACTCGGCCTTGTAGGCATCGGGGTTGTCGAGCAGCCCGATTTCCAGCAGCTTGGGATCGCCAAGATAATATAGTGCGAAAAGGTCGGCACGGGCCTCTTCCAGAGTAGAGCCGTGGGCCTTGAGTGCATCGGGATCTACGCCGGGCAACAGTCGGCCGGAGCCGTGACCCAGACATTCGTGGAGATCGGTGTGAAGATTATCGGTAATAAACAGATATTTGTCGAGCAATTGGCGAGTGGCATCGTCAATTACAAATTCTTCATTGAAACCATTGCCATGCGAAGCTTCATCGTAGGCCTGGGTGATATTTTCAAGAGTCACCGACTTCGAGCCGTGAGCGGCACGAATCCAATTGGCATTGGGAAGATTGATACCGATTGGAGTGGACGGATATGAGTCACCGGCCAAAATGGCGGCGGTAATCACCTTGGCCGATACACCCTTCACGGCATCCTTGCGGAAACGTGGGTCGACCGGCGAATTATTCTCAAACCACTGTGCATTTTGCGACAGCACCTCGGTGCGGTGGCTGGCCTGCTCGTTCTTGAAATTCACAATTGATTCCCACGAGCCTGTCATGCCCAGTGGGTCGCCATAGCTTTCGATAAAGCCGTTGATAAAGTCGACTTGCGAATTGGTGTCGAGAGTCCAACGGATTGAATAATCATCGAACGTCTTCAAATCGCCGGTAGTATAGAAATTGATTAAGCGAGCAATCACAGTGCGTTGGTCGTCGTTCTCGGCATAGGCCATTGCGCGAGTAAGATTCTCCACGATGTGAGCGATAGCCTCGGAATACAAGCCATCAAGCTTATACACCTGCTCCACCACCTGTCCGTCGGCGTTCTTGACAACGCGAGCGTTCAAGCCATACGACACCGGAGTGGCATCATCGGGATTCTTCAACGAGTTGTAGTAGGCCTCAACCTCTTCTTGATTGACGCCCTCGTAAAGATTGTTGGCCGAGGTGAGAATCAAATCCTCGCCTTCTGCCTGATTCACACGCTTGGCAGCCACTGAGGGGTCGAATATAGCTGCAAAGATTTCGCTTTGCACATCTGTCCAATCACCCTTGGACAACTTGCCCACTTGAGCTTCAAGCCATTCGCGGGTAAATTCCGGAGTGAACTTATCCATCGAATAGTGGTGGTGAATACCATTAGCAAATTCCACCTGCTTCAGATACTTCTCGAAGGCAACAAATTGCGCATCCGAGCGATCGCCGTCATACGATGTGTACACAGCCTCGATCATACGACGCAGAGGCAAATTATATTTGTAATTCTGATCCCACAGAATATCGCGGCCCCACAAGGCTGCCTCAGTGAGATAATATACCAAACGTTTTTGGTCAAGCGACAGCGATTCAAAATCAGGCACTTGATAGCGCAGCACTTCTATGTCGGCAAAGCGGTCGACAGTGTACTTGAAAGATGTGTTATTCTGAGCCATTGCATTAGCAGCAAGTGTCAGTAAAGTTGCAGACACTAATGGTTTTAATAATTTCATATACTTAATTGTTTATTTCAACAACGCAAAGATAACTAAAAATTAGCAATATATCCCCCGCCCCATCCAAAAATCTTTTTTATGAAC
>CAZRCU010000068.1:0-10985 GCA_964598685.1 uncultured Bacteroides sp. | reverse complement strand
GTCATCATATGCTGATAAGCAAGGTGTTACAGCTACGTCGCTCTCTTACTAAGAGTGTGATTCCTTAAAAATCTTTCTATTTGTATATCTAGGTTGTTCGGTTCTGCATTTCCGAATGTGTTGCGTAACCATGGAATTCAAGTAAGTAGCACACAATCTATCTGAAATCAACGAGCTGAATGTCTAACAATTAACTATACGATGGAAACAACTATTCTTAGGCCCAATTGTGCGACAGTGCAAGCTACTGCCGACGCCGTAGGCGTGCCGGACCGCAAATGGTTCATCGCCATAGTCAATAACAACACCGAGAAGCGCTGTAGCGATAAGCTCATCAAGATGGGCTACGAAGCTTATGTGCCAATTCAGCAGGAACTGCGTCCGTGGAGCGCCGGCAAAAGGAAGGCCGTTGACAAGATAATACTCCCCTCGCTCGTCTTTATATATTTGAATGAAGCCGAGCGGAAAAGGATTGTCGGGTTGCCATTCATTCATAAGTTTATGACCAACAGGGCCGAAAAGGTGAATGAATATAATCGCCATCCGCTTGCAGTTGTGCCCAATGAGCAACTCAACCGCCTGAAGTTTATGCTGTATCAGTCGGACAATCCTGTGACAATAGAGCCCACACCGCCCAAGCTTGGGGATAGAGTGGTTGTCGTTCGAGGAAAACTTAAGGGATTGGAAGGGAATATAATTTGGTGCGACGAAGGACAATCATATATTGTGGTGCTCTTGGATATTTTTGGATGTGCCAAATTAAAGGTAAATGTTATCGACACAAAAGTCGTCTGAATAATCAAAATAAATCCCATGCCAAAATTCAAATTTATATTATACAACCTTTTGTTTCTAATGCTACTTTCTGCATGCGGCCCTGCTACAAAGGTGGCTTATATGCAAAACATTCAAGAAAATTATCCTATTGCGCTGCAAGAGGTTAAGCCGCTTGTGCTGAAGGCCGGCGATAAAATTTCTATTACTGTATTCAGCCGCGATTCAGAGCTGGCCAAGATGTTTAATCTGTCTGACAATACGTCGACCTCGGCAGGCTCGCGTGGATGCAGCTACACAATTGGCGACGACGGCAAAATTGATATGCCCACCCTTGGCCCGATTGCTGCCGAGGGCTTGACTCGCGCCCAATTGGAAAATGAAATCAAATACAAGTTGCTCGCAGGTAAGATGCTTCGCGACCCCGTAGTGACGGTCGACTACACCAATATGGGATTTTACGTCATGGGCGAGGTGGAGCATGCCGGCCGAATAGAATTTACGCGCGACTATGTCACGTTGCTTGAAGCTATTGCCGAGGCCGGAGATCTTACCCTTACCGGCAAGCGCGAAAATGTGTTGGTGCTGCGCACCGTGGATGGCGTGCAGACTCCATATCGAGTAGATTTAACTGACGCTCAATCCATATATAGCTCCCCCGTATATTATATTCAGCAAAATGATATAATCTATGTAGAGCCCACTCAGGAACGAGCCAACGAGACCAAGATTAATGCCAACAACGTGCGTAATCCAACGTTCTGGGTTTCGATGTGCTCGATGGTGCTGTCGTTGGTGGTGCTGATAACAAAATTATAATTACACATGGCACGAGGAATTCCGGAAAGACAAGCAGGCAGCAAATCCACGGCATTAGCCGGACTGTCAAAAGCCGTTAATATAAAAAAGATACTCTACCTGTGCCTTTCGCATTGGTTGTGGTTTGTAGTATCATTGATTATTGCATTGTGCGTGGCGCATTTTTATATTTTAAAAACTCCGAAAATCTATTCTCGCACGTGCTCTATCATGATTAAGTCGGATGAAAAAAGCAATGGCTCTGACGACTTATTTAACGAACTCGGCATAAAGCAAGTGCCTGTAAATGTAAACAATGAGATTTCTGCGTTAAAGACCAATATCATAATCCACGAGGTCGTAAGCCGTCTGCGCCTGGATGTGGAGTATAAGCATTCATTCCCATTTCTTGACAAGGTGGTGTATGGCGTTGATTGCCCCGTGGTGGTTATATTCCACGACTTGAACGACAACGATTATGCCACGCTGAACCTCAAGCTGAATTCTGATGGCAGCGTGGAGCTCTGCTCGGCAATGCGCAATGGTCGGTCGAGCTTCGATTCTGTCAAGCTCCACCTGGGCGAGACCTGCAACACTGCTATGGGCAAGATTGAGGTGTTGCCGTCGGCCTACTATCAAAAAGGCTACGACGATGATTTATTGGTGATTCACAAATCGCTTAACGATGTCACCGGCACCATGTCGGCCCGCCTTGCCGTAAATCTGAGAGATAAAAATTCCACAATCCTTGATATTACTTATATGGACGAGTCGCCCACCAGAGCTGAAGATATTCTGAACACGTGGGTGGCTATTTATAACGAAAATGGCATAAAAAACAGAAATCAGCGCATGGTCAGCGCCAACGAGTTTATCAAGGATCGTCTGGAAGTGATTGAGCACGAGCTTGGCGACGTAGAAAACGTCATATCAGATTATAAGGCCGAAAATCTTATGACCGATGTAGATCAGGCCGGCAGCATGGCCATGAGCCAAGTCAACGTCGACGAGCAAGATTTGCGTGTGATCGACGACCAAATATACATGATCAGATACATACGCAGCTATTTAACCGACGGCCACCACGATAATCAGCTATTGCCTACCAACCTTAGCCTTACCGGCTCTACGCTCACACAGCAAATCTCAGAGTACAACGAGATTATGCTGCAACGCAACAACCACTTGGCAAATTCTTCCGCTCAAAACCCGTTGGTTGTCGACCTCAATCAGCACTTGGCAAATATGCGGCAGACCATAGTTCAGTCGCTCGACAATGAGCAGAATATTTTGAAAGCTCGCCGCAACGGCATCCAGAGCAATCGAAATAAGGCCGTGGCAAAGATCGCATCAAATCCCGGACAAGCCAAATTTCTATTGTCGGTGGAGCGCCAGCAAAAGGTGAAAGAATCGCTCTACTTGTTCTTGCTTCAGAAGCGAGAAGAAAATGAATTGTCACAGGCATTTACCGCAAGCGGCATACAATTGATAGAGTCGCCGCACGGCAGCTCGTCGCCGCAATCGCCCGTCACAAGAGTTATTTATCTGATTGCAATCTTGATTGGGCTTGGATTGCCGGCAAGCATCTTGTTTGTCAGTGAAAGCTTGAACACCAAGGTGCGCGGCCGAAAAGACCTTGAAAGGCTCAACACACCATTTGTGGGTGAAATCCCGTTGACAGCCGAATTTATCGGCAAAAAGAAATGGCAGCTAAAGTCTAAGCCTAATAAAGCGGCCCCCGAGCTTCTTGTAAAAGGAATGAGCCTTGACATAATCAACGAGGCATTCCGCATTGTTCGCACCAATCTTGAGTTTATGCTCAGCCATGCAAATCAGTCGCGTGTAATCATGATTACGTCGATGAACCCCGGTGCCGGAAAGACATTCGTCTCGGCCAATCTGGCTGCTGCAATTAGCGTAAAAGAAAAAAGAGTGCTGATTATCGACATGGACCTGCGTCGTGGCAGTTTATCTAAATATGTGGGCCGACCAAAATTAGGCGTGTCAAACTATCTCAGCGGTCAAGAATCTGATTATAAATCATTAATAGTAAAGCTTGACAATATCGACGTGCTGCCATGCGGCACTTTCCCGCCCAACCCTACGGAATTGCTGTCGTCGCAGCGCTATGACGAGCTGATCGACCGCGTAAAAGAGTCGTATGACTATGTCATTATTGACTGTCCGCCTATCGAGGTGGTGGCCGACACTAAAATCATCAACCGATGCGTGGATATGACGCTCTTTGTGATTCGTGCTCATCTTTTTGAACGCGATATGTTGCCATTAATCGACCAATGGTATGAACAGAAGGCCTATAACAATATGGCGATATTATTGAATGGCACTGACATAGTTAACAACTCGTATGGCTATCATCATTACGGCTATTACGGAGGATATTACTACGGCTCAAATAAAAAATAGCATCTTATATGGCTAAAGATAACGGCTGGACACTTGTCATTCGACCTCAAAAACGTTGGCTCGACATCGACCTTGCCGAGCTCTGGCGCTATCGCGACCTCTACACCATGTATGTGAAGCGCGATATTGCCGTAGCCTATAAGCAGACTATTTTGGGCCCGCTATGGTATTTAATACAGCCGGCGTTCACCACTATTATTTATATGTTTGTGTTTGGCGGATTGGCCGGTATATCCACCGACGGAGTGCCGCAACCGCTCTTCTATATGTCGGGCATCATGATGTGGAACTACTTCAACGCCTGCTTCTCGGCATCGTCGAATGTGTTTGTTACAAATCAGAATGTCTTTGGCAAGGTCTATTTCCCGCGATTGGTGGTGCCATTGGCCGAAATTACGTCAAAGCTGATACAGCTCTGCATACAGATGCTGCTGTTCATCGCCATCTACATCTATTGCCTGAGCTTCGGGGCATCGGTCAGCATAAATGCGGCGATATTGCTGGTGCCATTGCTGGTGCTGTTGACAGCGTTTCTCGCTATGTCGTGGGGCCTGATTATCTCGGCTCTTACCACCAAGTATCGCGACCTTACAAAATTGGTCGACTTTGGCGTACAGCTGTTTATGTATGCCACTCCGGTGATATATCCTCTAAGCGTAGCGCCCGAGAAATATCGACTGTTGCTAATGCTAAACCCGCTCGCTCCGATATTTGAAACTTTCCGCTATGGCACCCTCGGATGCAGCAGCCCGGATTGGTGGGGATTGCTATACAGCACACTAGCCACGATCCTGTCGCTGTTTATCGCCATTGTGGTGTTTTGCCGTGTCGAACGGAATTTTATAGATACAATATAAATATGCGCTATCCAATACATATTGCTTTTTGTATCAATGACGCCTATGCACGTTATATTTGTGTAACGATAAAGAGTGTCGTAGACAATCACCCCAACGACGCGGTCACAATTCACATCCTCTCAGATTTTATTTCCAATAAGAGTAGGCATTGGCTGTCAGAATCTATCCAAGGAGCGGAAAACCGAATGTCAATCGTCTATCATATAATGGACAATAGCCGGTTTGAAGGGCTAAAGGTGCGTCGCCTATGGCCTATTTGTATATGGTATCGCTTGGTCTTGAGTGAAGTGCTTTCCACAGATATTCATCGGGTGCTCTATTTGGACGCGGATACGATAGTTGCCGCCAACCTGTCGCATCTGTTTCAAATAGATATGGAGAATAAATCTATTGCAGCAGTGATCGATAATTATGCGTTAGGTGGCCAAGCTGAACGGCTTGGATATGATGAATCAAAGGGCTATGTATGTTCGGGCATTATATTGATGAATTTAGATTATTGGCGGCAACATGGCTTCTCTGAAAAATCACTTGATTTGGCAAGAAATTATTCATATAAGTTTGACTTTCCCGACCAAGATGTGATAAATATGATGTGTCGGGATTCAAAGATAATACTATCGCTAAATTATGCGGTAGCACCTCATTTCTTTCAATTCGAGGCCTTTTATACCGAACATTTATCCGAGATAAAAGAGTGTATAGAGCATCCGATTATCATTCACTATCTTACGTCGATGAAGCCATGGATAAAAGAGACGTCAAAATACCATCCATTATATAAGATTTGGCGGAGGTATAACAACGCCTTGCGGCATCCTGTTAGGATTTCGTATGAGTCGAAAGGCTTATTACGATTAAAAGTGAAAGTGTGGAATTTGTTGCACACATTTAGCAAACGCTATCAGACAATCTCAGATATTAAGAATATGATTGCTCTATATGAGCGTAATTAGCACCAATGATTATGCTTTCAAAGGCTGTCAACGAGCTCAGAGCGATTGCTCAAGATATTAAGACACTGAGGCTGAAAAATCTTTCAGAATCACCGGCCGTGGACACCTTGATATTAACGCGGAAATGGATGTTAGACGCCACTCATGATTTGCAACACGACCCAACAATTACGATTAGAGCGATATATAGAAAACCTATCCAATCAAAAATAGTAATGTTTATCTATAAGGTTCATTGCTGTAGATTTTCAAATTTATTGTTCAATCTGCCCGGCAAGTCGATATGGTGGTATAATCGTCGGGAAATATTCAGAAGCAAAAGTTCATACAAGAACATTCTATTCTTTGCGACCGCTCTTGAGTTTCTCGAAGATAAAAAGCTGTATAGAAAGTTGAAGAATAAGTATCCCGACAGCCATTTCTACATTTTTATTTGGGACACAATAAAAAAAGATGATGATGGAATATGGAATATATATCAAACCATACTGCAATCCGGAATATTCGAGCAAGTGTTGACTTTTGATAAAAATGATGCGGAAAAATTCGGATGGTTGCCATGTCTCTGTTATTATTCAAAAAGGGACATTGCACCGGAAGAGATTACAAGCGATCTGTATTTTATAGGAAAGATTAGCAATGGGCGAGAATATAGATTCCCGATTGTAAATGAATGCCATCGACTTCTGTCCCAAAGAGGCTTGTGCGCCACATTTAAGTTGTTAGGTAATAGTCAAACTGACCGATGCGGAATTCAATTTATTGATCAGCCGATTGAATATATGCAGACTTTGCATGATATACAATCTTGTAATTGTATATTAGAAATAGTGAAAGAAGGGCAGGCAGGGCCGACGTTGAGATATTTTGAAGCCATTTGTTATAACAAGAAACTGCTCACCAACAATTCGGCTGTAGTTGATTTGCCATTCTACGACGAGCGCTATATCCATGTGTTTAAGACTGCATCGGATATAGATATTGATTGGGTGGCACGCCGCGAGCCGGTTGATTATCATTACGACGGCCGCTTTTCGCCCGTCCATATGGTTGAGATGATGCGTCTACTTAGTGCCGGTTGATTTTATGGCAAGCTATCCTATACATATCGCTTTTTGCATCAACGACGCCTACGCACATTATATCTGCGTAACGATAAAGAGCATCGTCGAAAATCATCACGACGACATGGTCACTATTCATATCCTCTCTGATTTCGTCTCGGAGAAGAGCCAACGCCTGTTGTCGGAATCTATCCGAGGCGCAGAATCCCATGTGTCAATCGTATATCATGTAATGGACAATGTCCGGTTCGACGGCTTAAAGGTGCGTCATCATTGGACGCTGTGTGTATGGTATCGTTTGGCATTGTGTGATGTGCTTTCCGCGGATATTCATCGCGTGCTCTATCTCGACGCCGATACGGTGGTAGCAGCAAATCTGTCGCATCTGTTTCAATTAGATATGGAAGATAAATCTATTGCAGCAGTGATTGATGATTATGCCTCAAGTGGACGAGCTTCACGGCTGGGATATGAAGAATCGAAAGGCTATGTTTGCGCCGGCATGGTGTTGATGAATTTAGATTATTGGCGGCAGCATAATTTCTCTGAAATATCGCTTGATTGGGCAAGAAATCATTCGGATATATTGCGCTATTTAGACCAAGATGTGATAAATGTAATGTGTCGGGATTCAAAAATAATACTCCCGTTAAATTATGCGGTAGCATCTCATTTCTTTCAATCCGAGGTGTTTTATCGTGAGCATCTTGCCGAGATAAAAGCGTGTATAGAGCATCCTGTCGTCATTCATTATATTTGTAAGCCATGGCTCAAAGAGACGGCCAAAGTGCATCCTTTATATAAGATCTGGCGGTGTTATAACGATGCCTTGCAACATCCTGCTCGAATCTCATATGAATCAAAAGGCCTGTTACGAATAAAGGTGCAAGTGTGGAATCTATTGCACCCATTTAGCAAACATTATCAGACAATCTCAGAAATAAAGGATAAGATTGCTTTATATGAGTAAGGTGCGGCATAATATATTGATATAAAGCCTATATGATCCCCAAGATTATACATTACGTTTGGTTTTCCGGCGAGCCTTTCCCCGAAAAGATACAGCGGTGCATTGATTCATGGCATAAGGCTATGCCTGATTATAAATATGTGTGCTGGGATGAACGTCGCATTCAGGAAATCAACTCTGTATGGGTTAACGAGGCTTTAGCGGAACGAAAGTGGGCTTTTGCTGCCGATTATGTGCGCCTCTATGCTTTATACAACTACGGCGGCATTTACTTGGATACAGATTGCCTGGTGTATAAGTCATTCGACGAATTGCTGTGCAATAAATGCTTTATTGGCAAAGAAAATTCAATGCATATAGATGGTAGAAACGTAGAGATGCACTTGACCTCGTGCTGCTTTGGCGCAGAGGCGCAAAATCCGTTCATTGGCCGTTGTATGTCTTACTATAAAGAACGACACTACATCGACACTGAAGATCGATCTTTGCCATTCTCATTGCGCCACGGCATAGTGATGCTCCCGTATATTCAAAGCGAAATCGCCAAGCAATCCGGCTATAATCCACGGCCTTCGGCAAATGCCGTGCAACATCTTGAGGACGGCACCACCGTCTATCCATCATGCTGTTTTGATGCGGTGAAAGTGACCAACGACACATATTGCAAACATCTTGCTGTGGGCTCTTGGCGCGAATCTCGCCTGAGCGATCAGCAAATCACATTGGGCTACAAGGTGCAATGGCGCTTGGAAGCCCTGTTGCGGCAGGTGTTGAATCAACTTGGATTTATCCTTATAAAGAAGATATAGCAATGGCAGAAGCTATCGACATACGGCGAAAAGTATTGTTCATCATCGACTCGCTGACCTGTGGCGGAGCTGAAAAGAGCCTCGTTTCACTTCTGTCGCAATTGAATCAAGATAAATATGAACTATATCTTTGGTTGAGAAATCCTGTGGGCATTTTCTTGAAATCGGTGCCGCGGAATATCACGATTGTGAAGCAGCCTGAATATACTTTGGCCGAAATAATGAAGCTGAAAATAGCCGAGGCTTATTATTCCGTGATGTGGCGGTTTAATCGGATTATCGGTAAGCACGAACATCAAGCCGAGACACTATATAAATGCGTGGGCAGGGCTATGAAAGTGCCGGCAGGTAAATGGCATGTTGTCGTGGCGTATCAGCAAGGGCTGCCTACTTATCTGCTCGCAGATAAATTTCACGGCTGCAAGAAGCTGGCATGGGTAAATGTAGACATATTCAATGCCGGATATGATGCACGTTTCAACAGCCGTTTCTATGGCAAAATCGACCTTATTGTTTCCGTATCAGACGCGCTCCGAAAAGTGATTAACCTGCGTCTTCCGGAATTTTCTGATAAGTGTCATGTGGTTTACGACATCATTAATCCGGATATGGTTAGAAGCATGGCGCAAGAGCCGGCGGAACGGCTAAAGACCAATGCTGACGAATATGTGCTGGTCACTACCGGACGATTAGTCCATCAGAAAAACTATAACATTGCAGTTGAGGCAGCCTCCGAGCTAAAGAAGCGTGGAGTAAAATTCAAATGGTTTTTCATTGGCGAAGGCGGCGAACGCGCTCATATTGAACAAGCTATTATGGATCTCGATGTAAACGAGTGTGTGTCGCTGCTCGGCGAGCAGAGCAATCCCTATGCGTATATGCGTCAGGCTGATATCTATGTACAGACATCATCGTTTGAAGGTTTTGGCATGGCAATAGCAGAGGCTAAAATCTTGTGGAAGCCGGTGGTGAGCACCAATTTTAGCGTCGTGCACAATCAGCTTACTCACGAGAAAAATGGATTGATTGCCGATATGAATGGTAAAAGCATAGCCGACAATATCTATCGAATGATTACAGATGATGCTCTTCGCAACAGCATCATTGCCGAGGTTAACCGAGAAGAAAACACCACCTGCTCTACAGAAGTAAAAAAGGTGGAACAACTTATTGACGCATAGCTATGAAGATTCGCACTATAACGTGTCATGATGTTTATAACTTAGGGGCTTCTTTGCAAGCTTATGCGCTTCAGCATTATCTTGAGGAGCAGGGTCATGATGTCAGGATAATTGATTATAAGCCGGATTATCTCAGCCAACATTATAGCCTTACGAGCGTCAATAATCCCCGATATGATAAGCCTATTATTAAGCAGCTGTATCTGTTGGCTAAGTTGCCGGAACGGCTGAAATCGCTGTCGCGTAAGCGTGTATTCGACCGTTTCACTGCCCAGTATCTGCATCTCACCGAAAGATACAACTCCTATGAAGCATTGATGGCAAAGGCTCCGGATGCCGATATTTACATAGCCGGCAGCGATCAGATTTGGAACACTTTATTCAGAAATGGAAGAGACGCGGCTTTCTATCTCGCTTTCGGAAATGCATCTGCAAAAAGAATCAGCTATGCTGCAAGTTTTGCAACAGATGAGATTGCCGCTGCGTATAAGGATTTTGTCAAAGAGCAGCTTAAAAATTTCGACGCAATCTCGGTAAGGGAGGAGTCGGGATTGAAGATTCTGTCGGATTGGCACTTTAATGGCTGCCTCGCTGTTGATCCGGTGTTCTTGTTAGACGACACGGAGTGGCGGAATATTGAGAGTATGGATGGAATTGGAGCAGATTATATCCTTGTGTATGATTTCTATGCTGATAAAGCCGTTCAATGTGTATCAGAAGCTCTCGCAAAGCTCCATGGTTGCAAGATATATTCTATTGGCCCCGTATTTCTCAGATACGCCGACAGAAACTTTGTTAATTATGGCCCGCAGACATTTGTTGGCTTGGTAAGGAATGCACGCTGCGTGGTTAGTAATTCATATCATAGCTCGGCATTTTCAATGATATTCCAACGTGATTTCTTTGTGATTAATCGAAAGGATGGGCTAAATAGCAGAATGTGCAATCTGCTTAAGCACTATCAATTGGACGACAGATTGATTAATGCCGATGTGAGCGAGGCGATATTACGTTCTCATATCGACTACGCTAACGTCAACAGTATTCTATCTGCCGACATCGCGCGTTCAATATCGTTTCTTGAGGCTCAACTAAATTGATGGAATTATGTCAGACGTAGTTTTACAATTTGAAAATGTCGGTAAG
>CAZRCU010000067.1:0-11102 GCA_964598685.1 uncultured Bacteroides sp. | reverse complement strand
CTATAAAACAACTACCCGCTACAGCTCTGTGTATGGCCGTGCATCATATTCCTACGACGACCGCTACCTGCTCACCGCCACTCTGCGCCGCGATGGTTCATCCCACTTTGCGCGCGGCAAGCGCTGGGGCACATTCCCCTCGGCATCATTTGCCTGGCGTGTTGATCAAGAGCCGTTTTTCCTTCCCTACACCGAGACTGTCAACAATCTCAAGCTGCGTGTAGGATTCGGTATCGTGGGCAATGCCAACCTTGCCGACAACACCTATTGGCCAACCTACTCGGTGAACCAAACCAACTTCGGCACCGGCTATGCCACAGCCAATATGCCAAACTACGATGGCCTCACATGGGAAAAGACCAATTCCTACAACGTAGGCTTGGATATGTCGTTCTTAAACAATCGCATCGAATTTATCGGCGACGTATATCTAAAGGATACTCGCGATTTGCTGCTGCAAACATCGCAACCCTACTACACCGGCACCATCCTATCGGGCGGCACCACCGCACAATGGGCCAACGTAGGATCAATGCAGAATAAGGGCATCGAACTCACTCTGATTGCCAACGCCATCAACCGCAAAAATTTTAAGTGGAAAACCACCATCACCTACACAATGGTTTTCAACAAAATCACCGGTCTGAACACCGAAAACGGATATATCGACAAAAAACTCGATTCATCATGGTCGGGCAACGAGACGGTGACTCGCACCGCCGTGGGCCACAGCGTGAGCGAATTTTTCGGCTATCAGCTGGCCGGCCGCATCAATTCTGCCGCCGACTACCTGCGCGACAACGGCGACGGCACCTCCACCGTGATTGCGGCCACGCCAAACTATCGCGTTGGCACAGTGGTGTCAAACACTTCGGCCAACAAGCTGGCCACATCAATCGGCGACTTCCTGTTTAAAGACAACAATGGCGACGGCATCATCGACTCCAACGATATGACCTACATCGGAAGTCCACTGCCGAAATTCACTCTCGGCTGGAACAATCAACTCACCTACCGCGACTTTAAGCTCACAATATTCTTCTACGCCTCAGTGGGAAACAAAGTGTTCAACTGGCTGCGCCGCCGCTTGGACGAACCATCGGTAATAGGTGGCTCGCAAAGCAACAAATCAATTCGTGCGGTGGATTATGCCAAGTGGGCATATGTCGACGGCAACACCGGCAACAAAAACATCTGGAACGTGTATGTGGCCGATGGTGCCGACGACCTGATGGCTCGCATCGACAACGACAATGGCAATTATAATTCGCGCGTGAGCGACCGCTACGTAGAAGATGGCAGCTATCTGCGCATCAAGAATATAGCTCTGACATATTCGCTTAAACAGAAATATCTCAAGAAAATCCACCTGCAAGCATTGCGCTTCACTTTCAATGCTCAAAATGTGGTGACATTCACCAAATATAGCGGCTACGATCCCGAGGTTGGCGCACAAAACGGCCAATATTCATTCAGCGGCTCAGGCATGCTGCTCTATGGCGTCGACACCGGCCGCGTTCCTGCCGCCCGCTCATTCAATATCGCTGTTGAAGCAACATTCTAAATTTTATGACTATGAATCTGAAAAACATCATACTCGCAATATCTTTAGCTATCGTTGCCACATCATGCGATGACTATCTGGATGTGGACAGCGAGAATCAATATCCCGCCCACGAAACTCTTCAGACGATTTCCGATCTGAGAGCCAACACCGCCTATCTGTACGCCGCGCCATGGTATTATTTCCACAAGCAGCGTTGGGTGCAATTGGGCGATTCGCGCGCCAACAATATCTACACCGGCTCATCCACCAACGGCTATTCTCTCATGGCATCTTTCGGCGAGCAAAGCGACAACACCTCGCTCAGCCACGCATGGGGTTCGCTCTACAATGTAATCGACCAAGCCGACTATATTATCAACGATTACGCCCCCTATTGCATCGCAAATGGCATCGGCACCGAAAAAGAGGTGAATGAATGCATCGGTGAAGCCAGATTCATGCGAGCTTTGGCCTATTGGTATTTGGCAATGTTCTGGCACGACGTGCCCATCGTCGACGACCCCGTGACTATCGGCACCAATGCCTATGCCAACCGCTTTGAGGACGTGCTGCAATACGCCATCTGCGATGCCGAATACGCTGCAAAATGGCTAAAAGCTACGCCATATGCCGTAGGCCGCGTGTCGAGTGTTTCAGCCTACGGACTGCTATCTCGTCTTTACCTCACCGCCGCCGACTATGCGCAAGGCGGACACTTCTCGCAAGAATTTCAGGAGAATGTGCTGCAAAACTACTATGCCGACGATTTGCTATGGCGTCATGCAGCATCGCTCGATAAATTCTACTACAACAAGGCTGTCAAAGCCGCTGAAAAGTGTATTTCGCTATCATCCACCGGCGGCTATGGGCTGATGGACGACTACGAACAAATCTTCCGCGTACAAAACAACAATTGCAAAGAGGTGCTGTTTGCCCTACAATTTGTGGCCGGCTCCACCACATATTCCACCAACAACGATCAGCAGACATCTTATTGCTACGACAGATGCATCGACAACAATTTCGGCGTGGCATATCTTAAAGCTTCATTCGACTTTATCTTATGCTCGAAAAAACGCGACGGCATCTCGCGAACTCGCGGCAACATAATGCCCGCTTATTTCACCTACGATTACCTCTATCACGAACTCGACACCTGTGCAACATATGGGAAAGAGTGGACTTGCGGCCGTATGAGCAACTTGCCAATCAAAAAGCAAGTGGTGGGCGGCCCATTGGCCACCGGCAGCATAGCGCTGAAGGACAATTCAGGATTCTGCACCCCAATGATTAGAATGGCAGAGGTCTACCTTAATCTAACAGAGGCAAAAATGGGTGTAGAGGGCGTCACCGAAACTTCGTCGGCCGACATCCTCGAAGGTGTAAATGTGGTGCGACGCCGCGCTCACAAAATTGAAATTGAGGACGGCACATATCGCGGCGACTACGGCACCAACGGCGTGTTCAACCTCGACTCGATGCTATGCGAGCGCCGCCTTGAATTTTTCTGCGAGAGCCTGTCGTGGCCCGATATTGTGCGCCGCTCGTTTATGGGCGAGGAGCATCTCACTCACATGCTGCGCTACAACAATAATAATCTGATTGCTATTGAAGGCGATTCGATTATGGGGTGCCACCGCCTAAATTCGTATAGCTACACCGGCATCGCCTCCAACACCAAGGTACTGGGCACCGTGAAGCTTACCACCTCGATTTCGCGCCAAAGCAAAGAATGTGTGCACACCACCCCCGACGACGGCTATGTACATGCATCGGTAGTGGGCGAGAGCGACAATCTATGGTCGATGATTTATCCGCCGGCCGAATCGCTGCAAGCACCCAACCTGCTCCAACGCCCCGTAAGCTATGATTTCACTGAAATTATTACCAACAAAGATGAATATCATGACTAAAAATATATTAAGTGCAATATTGTTGGCACCGGCGCTGTGGCTTGCTTCATGCTCCGACGAGGCCGGCGTGCCGCAAATCGACAGCGTGTGGATCAATGAATCCAGCGAGCCGGTACGCCAAGTGGTGTATGCCTATCCGGGGCAAGTGCTGTGCCTGCACGGCAGCAATTTTTCCGACTTAAAATCGGTGACAGTGAATTCCACCTCGGTGTCGCTCGTGGGCTCTAAAATCTACGACAACGATAATTATATCACATTCACCCTACCCTCCTACACCCATATCAGCGAGGATTATATGGAATACACAATCACAGTGACCACCGAAGGCGGCTCATCCACCTACGCGCCCTTTATTGTAAAGCCCAAGAGCCAAAAGCCATCAATCAGCAAATTCTCCACCACGGTGTTGGTGGGCGGCTCGCAGCTAGTGATTTCCGGTAAGAATCTGGATGGAGCCACAATCGTGACCCTGCCGGGAGCTTTTAATTCGCGCATCGAATGCAAGCTTGCCGACGATGTGGAGCAGACTGCCACTCGCGTCACTGTCACAATCCCCGAAGGCGCCACTTTTGCCACCGGACAAGCCGAAATAGTGATGACTAAAACAGAATATACCACCGACGAGGCCGGCCGACAATACACCGAGTCGGTGTATTCCACCTCAACCGATTTTTCTAACTAAGCAAGGCCATGAAAAATATTTATGTCATAGCATGTATGATAGTTGCCGCAATGGCCGTGTCGTGCTCCGACGAAGTGCCCTACATCGTGTCGCAACCCGAGAGTCTGAGCATTCCCGACGGCAAAGAGCTCGATGAAAATGTGCTCTTTGGCGTGTGGACCGGCACCACATCGTGGGGCTCAACCAACACCAACTATTTCAGCGAAGAATACAAGCTCGAATTTGAAGACGTGGCCACAGGCGTGGCCGTACTAAGCCACTACTACACCGACGCTTCGACCGAGGCCGATGGATCTATCGAGCAATTGGAATATAGCTATACGTTCGACGGCAAACGAGTCGATCTCACTCCGAGCAACTCGGCCAAGGCCCAAGGCGCTTCCGGCATCATCGGTGTGCATCTTGGCGATAGCAAAATGGCGCTCTACACCGTCAACAATAATTATTGCGACACCATCTGCACATTGCTGCGCACAGGCGCGCCCGAGCCATCTGTGCTCAGCGTAAATCGCACAATGCCCAAAGCCGGCGAAAAAGTAGAAATCACCGGCCGCAACTTGCAATTTGTGTCGCAATTGTATCTGCCTTTGCAGGACGGCGGCGAATTGGAAATCACCGATTTCACCTTTGAAAATCGCACTATCACATTCACGCAGCCCGAAGGGTCGTTTGCCCCGGGTGCTATCCGCCTGCACTCCGACGACTCTCATATCAGCTGCTTCACGCCGTCCTATATGTATTGCAAAAATTGCGTATTCTTCCACAATTTCTCGAAATTCAACACCTCGGCGCCCTACACCGGCACTGAATTTGAATACACTATCGGCAACATGGGCACACTCTTCAGCGAAGTGGCTGCATATTCCACCGATAATCTGCCCGAAGGCCACAGCCTGCTGAGCGCCAACTGTGCGCAACCCGACTCGGTGCTTTCTCTCTTCGGCCCCACGCCTATTGCGCTTGATGTGGCCACCGGCACCGATGATAAAAAGGGCTACTTACGATTCAGCACCTGCGACCGTTTCCAATACGCGCTCAATCATGCCGACGGACTTTATCTCGGCGTGACCTCCACGAGCAAGATGGCAGTGCAAATGGATATTTATGTCTCCACCAACGGCCAGCCCAAGTGGAATTCGGGCTATATCTCCTACCGCCTCAATAAAGACCAAAACAGCCTTACCAGCTCCACCGTGGCAAACGTGGCCGGATGGGACGGCTACGACATTATGGACTTCAGCGATGGATGGCTCACATTCACCATTCCTCTCACAGCATTCCCCATGGCCACACAGACCGGCCTCACCAGTCTGAGTGCGTTTATCGCCTCGCTGCGTGCATCGAAATTGCAGACAATCTTCACATTTGTCAATTACACTCTCGACAGCAACCACCCTGCACGCGACATGAACAGTTTCCAATTCAACATCGCCGACATGCGATTGGTAACAACCGCTATCCCCGAATCTGTAAAAGACTAAGCCATGACTAATAGAATTTTTGCTATACTTTTTGCTTGCTTCGCCTTTGTTGCCGTGTCGTGTAGCGACAACGACGACACTGACGTGGTGGAACAGGCCTCGGAATTGCTCTCGACAGATTGCTCTGTGGTGAACTGCGACGTGGCCGGCTCCACCATTAAATTCAATCTTAGCTGGAACGCCACCACATGGACCATCGAGGCCGAATCCGGCAAAATCGTGGCGCAAATCACTCCCACCGAGGGCGGCAACGCAACATCAAGCGGCACCACCGAAATCGCCGTCGAAATCAACCCCAATACATCGGGCACAGTTCGCACTCAATCGCTGATAATTCGCGATAATGCCGGAGCTGTGAAGCGAGTGCTGCTGCGCCAGGATATTCCGGCCAAAGGCGACGCTTACGTGGTGGTGGATCCCGCCACCACCTATCAGCACGTGGCCGGATTCGGCGCAATGTACAATCCCTATGTGTGGACCGGCTCGGATATGCCAACAATGGACGAGATTGAATATTGCTACTCGCCCACCGGACTGGGCTACAGCATTATGCGTCTTATGGTGTATCCCGAGAGCAGCAAATGGAGCCACGACGTAGAGGCCGCCTTAATCGCCCAATCTCACGGAGCCTTGATTTTTGCAAGCCCATGGCATTGCAGCGATAAATGGCGCGATAAAGTCACAGTCAACGGCAACACTTACAGCCACCTGTTGCCTGAATACTACGAAAACTATGCCCAACACTTGGTTGACTATATCAACTATATGAAGGATAATGGTGTGAACATTTATGCCTTGTCGGTGCAAAACGAGCCCGACGGCGAATTCACCTATTGGACCGCTACAGAAATCTACAATTTTGTGACTGAATATGGTGCTAAAATTCGTGCAACAGGTGTAAAACTCATGGCGCCCGAGTGTATGGGCGTAGTGAAATCCTACACCAACCCACTGCTCAAGGGCGTGGCATTTGACAACACCGACATTGTGGCCACTCACACCTACACCGGATACAACGACGGCGAAGACGACAACGATTATCGCCGCGAGCGCCGCGAATACATGACCTCGCTGTGGGAAACAGTGCTAAATCCCGCTCACAAAGAATGGTGGATGACCGAGCACCTGTTCAACTCGGGCGATGGTGCTGAAAAAGAGAGCGAACGTCTATATGGCCAGTGGAACTATTGCTTGGATAATCTCGCTCGCGAGATTCACAATTGCATGATTACCCACTCGTCGGCCTACCTGTATTGGTATCTGCGCCGCCGCACCGGATTAATTGGTTCAAACGAAACAAATTCGCCCGTGCCGGCCGGACAAGTCACCTCCAACGGCTATATCATGGCTCAATATTCGTTGTATGCCAGCAACACCACTCGCATCGAAGCCACATCAGGCAACAGCGACGTGTATGCATCGGCCTACACAAATGCCGCCGGCGAAGTCATCGCGGTGATTATCAATTTCAGCGAATCCGACATCAATTGCCATATAAGCGGAGTGGCTGCAGCATCGGCCGAAGCCACATTCTCTGACAGCCAATATAAAATGGTGCCGCTGAAATGCACCGTGGACGATGGTGCCACCACACTGCTGCTTAACGCCCGAAGCATCACATCCGTAAGATTGAAATAAACGACAGCGATGAGAAGCCTGATTGCTAATATCATATTTTTGCTCACAATTCTGAGTGTCTACCCCGAGAGCAGGGTGGCCACATGGAGTTGCGCACCACAATGCGCGGGCCAAAATGATATGCCACACGGCAATGAGCTGTCGGGCAGCGCTGTGCGACAAATCGTAAGAGCTACCGTTGGCGGCAGCAAAATCAGTCTGCATTTGAGCAACGAACATTCCACCGAGCCGCTTGAAATAAAATCGGTGTATGTGGCCAATGTTGGCGAAGAGCACTTCGACATAGATCCATCCACAGTGCGCGCCATCGCATTCAATGGCTGCGACTCTGTGACAATTCCAAGCGGCATGGAGATTGCATCCGACGCGGTAGAGTTTGACCTCGCGCCGCTGCAACGCCTTTCAATCACAATCAACTATGGCCACGTGCCGGCTATGCCAACCATTCACTCAGGGTCGCGCACCCATTCCTATATTTTGCCTACCGCGGCCGATGCCCTCACCGATTTTTCGGGAGCTCGCAGCGAGCAGCATTGGTATAGCATCAGCGGCTTGGATGTAATAACCGACGAGCCGACCGAATGTATCGCCTGCTTGGGCAATTCCATCACCGACGGCCGCGGAGTGACGATAGACGCCGACAATCGCTGGACCGACATATTGGCCAATCAGCTGGAAGGCCGCGTGGCCGTGCTAAATTTAGGTATAGGCGGCAATTGTGTGCTTAGAGGCGGGCTCGGGCCAACCGCTCGCGAACGATTCAATTCCGACATCTTGGCTAAGAGCGGAGTCACTAAGGTGATAGTGTTTGAGGGCATCAACGACATCGGCAGCACCGCTGCCACGGCCGAAACCGGAAGTCGGCTCATTCGCGCCTATCAGCGATTTATCAATAAAGCCCACGACGCTGGGATTGAAATCTACGGCGCCACAATCACTCCAATGAAAGGCTCGGGCTACTACAGCGACGAGCACGAGAAAATTCGCCAAGAGGTGAACGATTGGATTCTGCACAGCGTAGAGTTTGACGGAGTGCTCGACCTCAGCTCGGTGGTGGCCAATCCCGACGATTCTTCAGAACTAAATCCTCAATACCAATTTGATGCAATTCATCCAAATCCCGACGGCTACCGTGCGATTGGACTATATATAGCTGACTATTTTAACCGGAAGAGTAAAAACAAATAATTATATATAAATGATACGACAGTTTCTAACAGCTGCGCTACTCACAGCAGTAGCAAGCGCATTCGCTGCACCGAAATTCATATCTTTCACACAGGGAGAGGGCAATTTCAAGGTGATCGACGATGGCAAAGTGGCCCCTATCTATGTGGATAAGGACGTGAACAGTGCCGGACAGATCGCTGCCTCAAGCTTGGTGAAAGACATCAAGGCCGTCAGCGACATTGAGCCTGCAATGCTCAAAAGCAAGCCTGCGTCAGGCGCTATCATTATTGGCACGGTTGGCACTCCGCTAATCAACCAATACATCTCATCGAAAAAGCTCGATGGCAGCCTGCTAAAAGGCAAAAATGAAAAGTTTATCATCAAAATCATCGACGGCAACTTGGTGATTGCCGGTAGCGACCGCCGCGGCACAGTCTACGGCATCTACGAGCTATCCGAGCAGCTGGGCGTGTCGCCATGGTATTGGTGGGGCGATGTGCCTGTGGTGCATCGCGACTATGCCGCAGTGGCATCAGGTGAATACACCGACGGCGAGCCCGCAGTACACTATCGCGGCATCTTCCTCAACGACGAGGCCCCATGCCTCACATCTTGGGTGAAAAACCATTACGGCGTGGAACGTGGCAATCACGAATTTTATGCCGATGTGTTTGAGCTCATCCTGCGTCTGCGAGGCAACTTCCTGTGGCCGGCCATGTGGAGCTGGGCCTTTTATGCCGACGACGCCGAAAACAGCGCCACAGCCGACCGCATGGGCGTGGTGATGGGTACGTCGCACCACGAACCGATGGGCCGCAACCACCAAGAGTGGGCTCGCCACCGCGACACCTACGGCGATTGGAATTATGCCACCAACCAAGAGGTTATCGACAAATTCTTCCGCGAAGGCGTGGCTCGTCTTAAAAACACCGAAGACATCGTCACAATCGGTATGCGCGGCGACGGCGATGCTGCCATGGGCGAAGGCACCAACATTGCTTTGATGGAAAAAATCGTGGCCAATCAGCGCCAAATCATCGAGGAAGAGACCGGCAAGCCCGCCAAGGAGACTCCGCAAGTGTGGGCGCTCTACAAAGAGGTGCTCGACTATTATGAAGCCGGCATGCGCGTGCCCGACGACGTGATTATGCTGCTCTGCGACGACAACTGGGGCAATGTGCGCCGTCTGCCTCGCGGCGAGGAGCGAAACCATCCGGGCGGCTGGGGTATGTACTACCACGTAGACTATGTGGGCGGCCCCCGCAACTCCAAATGGATCAATGTCACCCCCATTCAAAATATGTGGGAGCAAATGACCCTCACCTACAACTATGGCGTCAATGCCCTCTGGATCCTCAACGTGGGCGACCTCAAGCCTATGGAATATCCCATCTCGCTATTCCTCGACCTGGCATGGAATCCCGATGCTATCACCCTCGACAATCTTCTCGACCACACCAAGCAATATTGCGCTCAGCAATTTGGCGAGGAAAATGCTCAGGAAGCCGCCCGAATCCTCAATCTCTATTGCAAATATGCCGGACGCGTAACCCCCGAGTTGCTCGACCGCAACACCTATAATTTGGCCACCGGCGAATTTAAGCAAGCCGTAGACGAATTCACCACACTCGAGCACGATGCGCTGCGCCTCTACGCCAAGCTCGCCCCCCAATATCTCGATGCATATCAGGAATTGCTGCTGTTCCCCATCCAAGCATTCTCCAACCTGTATGAAATGTATTATGCCCAGGCTATGAACCACGCTCTCTATCAAGCCGGCGACGTGAAGGCCAATGATTGGGCCGACCGCGTGGAAGCTTGCTTTGCCCGCGATGCCGAGCTATGCCGAGCCTACAACAAGACCATTGCCGGCGGCAAATGGGATGGCATGATGACTCAAAAGCATATCGGCTATAAATCATGGCAAGACAATTTCGAAAAAGACACCCTGCCAGAGATTTTCCGCATCGACGCTCCGGCTGCCACTGCCGGCGGATATGTGTTTGAACCTTCCAACGGCTATATCGCTATCGAAGCCGAGCACTACTACTCTGCCACCGATGGCAACAGCGCCGCATGGACCGTGATTCCCTATATGGGCCGCACACTCAGCGGACTGGCCGTGATGCCCTACACCAAGCCTACCGACGGCGCTTCGGTAACATATCGCATGAAGCTGCCCGAGGGCGTCACCGAAGCCAAGGTGATTGTAGTTACCAAGTCGAACCTCGCCTTTGAGAATCCCAAAGGTCACTGCTTCCGCATCGGTTTTGGCGACAACAAGCCCAAGCGCATCAACACCAACAAGACTCTGTTGGAATCAGGCGACAATGTCTACACCGTGTTCTACCCCACCGTGGCTCGTCGCGTAATCCAAAAAGAGGCCAAAATACCCACCGCAGCACCTGATGCCGATGGATATGTCAACCTCACCATCACTCCGGCCGATCCGGGCATTGTTTTTGAAAAAATTATCGTCGACCTTGGCGGTTATCAAAAATCATACCTCTTTATGCAGGAGTCGCCCTATACGAAACAATAAAACCAACAATTCACATACGTAAATTTAACTAACTCAAAAAATGAAAAAATTACTATTTACATTAGTAATGTCGCTACTTTGCATCGGCTCAGCCCTTGCCGAAGTAGATACATACTCGCCAACGATGTTC
>CAZRCU010000066.1:0-11127 GCA_964598685.1 uncultured Bacteroides sp. | reverse complement strand
CGGCGATAACAATAGGATAAAACGCATAGTTCTTGCGACCATGGCGTTGTAATCTGATTTTTGTTGCCATTAATTTGTTGAATTAATATTTTAGTTGGTCTTGCATTGATTGCGACCGCAAAGTTACAATTTTATTTCTTATCAGCAAAATTGTTTCAAGTTTTTTTATCGAAAAAGACTGTGCAGGGCTTTAAGACGATACATAAACGTGTCGACGGCTTTTTCTTGCGCGGCCGTAAGGCCTCGGGCGTCAAGTCCGCAGCCGCTGTGAGTGCAGTAGATTGTGTCCACCGGATTGGCATGGCCATTGGGGCAAATGTATTTTTCGGATGAGCCAAACATGCCTACGCGGTGCTCCACGCCACCAACCTCGGGCAGCGCAGCGATTTTATTGGCAAGGCACTGCATGGCGTCAACATCTGCATCTGTATATGATGGCTGATACACACATAGCAAGCGAATGGCCATTGACAGCTCGCCAATGTTGATGAGGTTGATAAGATAGTCGGCATCAAACAGCCCGCATTGTTCAATGAGCGTCGCCGTGGCATCCGGAGCAGTTGTGGTGTCGGCATATACCACCTCGAGAGCATAGTCGCGCTCCACTGCCATCAAATATTTGGGAAATTCTTCCAGAGCTATTTGATGGAGCTCGGAAGCATCAACGTCGTCGACCGTGGCTGCCGCCAAGTATCGGGAATATAATTCTCGGCCCAGCCCAGGCATGTGATTAGATATGATATAATCCCAATTTTTACGTGTGGGATACACCGACGGATCGCGCAGCAATTCAATATAGCGCAATCGCAATTCCTCGGCTTTTAGTTGTTCGGCAGTTACTTCCACGGTGATTAAGGTCATTTTATCTTTTTGATTCCTGATTCGGCAATCACATAATCCATTGCGATGTCGAAATCATCGGGCTCTATTTCATCTGTTATCTGACAGTCGTAGGCCACGCCGATAGTGACTGCTCTCGACTTGCGCAGCAATCGGTCGTAGTAGCCCTTGCCTCGGCCTATTCTATTGCCGTGGCAATCAAAGGCCACACCGGGCACAATAATCAGCTGAATTGTGGAAATGTCCACGAGGTGGTTGCCGGAGGGTTCTTCTATATTAAAGGCTCCAGACTGCAATCCGGCCTTATCGTATGGCAAAATATCAAGGTCGTCACCATTCACGCGCGGCAAATAGAGATGCTTGCGCTGATGCCATCGCTGAATAAAATCAATTGTCGAAAGTTCGTCGGGCAGCGAGTGATACATCAACACGTGGTCACTAAGCAGGAATGGTGCGGTCTGCTCCACCAGCGAAAACACGCGCTGCGAGGCCCGGCGCTTTGCATCATCGTCGAGAGCACGTTTCAGGGTGCGCATCTGCTTGCGGATGTCGGCCTTGTTCATTTCTTCCGAGCTTGCGACGACATAGTTTTCCCCACGCCTTTCTTAATCTGCTTCACAGCCTCGTCAAGCGCCGGATCCATGGTGTTGGCAATTTCATAGTAGGCCGTCACACCAAGAATGTCTCGAGCTATCAAAGCCCTCAGCTGATTCACGATCAACGACGAGGAAATATTTATATAATACCAACGCGGTGCCACGCCGTTTTGCGAAGCATAGCTTACGAATGCATTGAGTAGCACAGCCGATGGCGGCAGCATAGCCACCAATTGCTTGGTGTTTTTAGCCTTTACAAGGTCATCGCGATTTAGGTCGGCATATTCATAAGCAAATTTATTGAGCAAGCCGGCATTCGACACATTAATATAATAGGTAGTGACACCCGACGTGTCGGACGGCACAAATACATCCGGCATAATGCCACCGCCGCCATATACTGTGCGGCCACCGACGGTCTTGAATATTTTTGCTTTATCCAATTTTGCCGAATCAGCGCTGAAAATTTCGCCATTTGTATAACGGTCGAGAATTTCCGATTCATATTTGTCGTTGTCGCCACGAGTGAAATCTTTTTGGATACAACGGCCCGAGGGGGTGTAGTAGCGCTGCACGGTGAGGCGCATTTGCGATGAGTCGGGGAATGTTATAAGGCGCTGCACGAGACCCTTGCCAAAGGTGCGGCGGCCCACAATCAATCCGCGATCGTTATCTTGAATAGCGCCGGCCACAATTTCCGAGCACGAAGCCGAAAATTCGTCGGTCAGCACCACAAGGTCTTCAGAGGTGAACGCGCCATTACCATCAGAGAGCCAATTGGCATTGTCGGCGCTCTTGCGGCCACGCACCTCCACAATAGATTGCATAGGCTGCAAGAATTCGTTAGCCATCAGAATGGCTTGGTCGAGCAATCCGCCGGTGTTGCCACGCAAATCGAGGATATAACGTTCCGCGCCCTTATTTCTGAGTGAGTTGAGGTTTTGCAAAAACTCATTATAAGTGTTGGCAGCAAACTTGCTCACTCTGATATAGCCGATATTTTTGTCGATAACGTAAGCTGCATCGACCGACACCGATGGAATTTCGCCACGAGTGATAGTGAAATCAATGGTCTTCTTAGACGATGCACGCTTCACAGTGATTTTCACCTTGGTGCCATTTTCGCCGCGAAGATTGGCAAACACATCCTCGTTAGTGACGTTTTTGCCGATAATTGATTTGCCGTCGACGGCCACGATGCGGTCGCCGGCCTGCACGCCAACGCGCTCGGCAGGACCACCCGACACCACTTCTACCACGCAGACAGAATCATTCATTATCTGGAATTGCACGCCGATGCCATAGAACGAGCCTTCCAAGTCGCGATTCATGCGTTCCAGTTCATCCACCGGTATATAAAGCGAGTGGGGATCGAGATTTTTCAGTAGCTCGGGGATTGTCATCTCCACCAACGAATCAGGGTCGATTTCATCCACATATTCGTCCTCAATCAGAGAGAACAGAGTGTCGAGCTTTTCACGAGCAGGTGAAATGCTGGTGCCACGGGCCAAGACATAGCCAAGCCACATACCACCGACAAGCAAAATGGCGCCGATAAGAGGCAACCACACAACAAGACTTTTTTTATTGTTCATTGTGCCAAATCAGAAAGATGAATACATTCCACTCCGGCACGCTGCAATAGGTCGATGCCATCGGTTATGCGATAAAGTTCGTTGAACACCACTCTGCGGATGCCGGCTTGAATAATCAGCTTTGCGCATTCCACACAAGGCGAAGCGGTGACATAAAGCGTCGAGCCATCGCTTGAATTATTGCTACGAGCCACCTTGGTGATTGCGTTGGCCTCGGCATGAAGCACATACGGCTTGGTCTGGCCGGATTCGTCCTCACACACATTTTCAAAGCCGGATGGTGTGCCATTATATCCGTCAGATATAATCATTTGGTCTTTGACAATTATGGCGCCCACTTTGCGACGCTGGCAATAGGAATTTTCAGCCCATATTGCAGCCATGCGCAAATAGCGCTTATCCAGAAGCTCTTGTTTGTTATTGAGAGTGTCCATCGCGATTGTTTAATTAGGCAAAGATAGCAACATTTCATAATACACGCAAATTATTTTTTGCGACGTAGAAAATCATGCAGATTCATAGATTATAGCTAACTTCGCAGCATGAAACATTTATGGCTTTTCTACCCAGAAAACGATATCGCGCTGGCCCATGATTTAGCTAATTTCACCGCCCCTCCGGCAGCAGTAAAGCTACGGCTTGCCGGAGAGATGCTGCCACTGTGGATGGCGGCAAGCGGTGATGCCATTTTGTGCTCGGGCGTCGACGCCAAGTGGCTTGGCAACATTCAGCAGCAATTTGGCATTGAGGCAGGGCCATGGGATCACGATGCCGGCGATGTGTGCCCCACCCCCTGGGGATGGTCGAAAGCAGCTCGGAAATTCTTCCTCGAAAACGGCGTTAGCGCCGACGCGCTGCCCGACGATGACACACTGTCGCGCTATCGACAGCTCTCCCACCGCCGCACCGCTGCCGCGCTGAGCCGCGCCTTGCAAGAGCATTTGCCATTTACAATCTGGCCGGCTGCCACCGAGGTCGGCAACATTGAGCAGCTCGAAGCAGAGCTGGCCAATCACAGCTCGGCAGTGGTAAAATCGCCGTGGTCGTCGAGCGGCCGCGGAGTGCTTTTTGCGAATACGGATAATCGCGAGCAAGTGATGCGCCAAGCCGCAGGCATGATTCGCCGCCAAGGCTCGGTGATGGTAGAGCGCTGCGCACGCCGACTTACCGACTTTGCCATGCTGTTCAACATGAGCTGTGGAGAATGCCTAACGGCCGGACTTTCATTATTTTTAACCGACCGCAACGGCAGCTATTGCGGCAATTTTGTAGGCAGCCAAGAAGAAATAGCGAATCGCATCTCATCATACATTCCACGCGAGAAATTAGATGCGATAGCCAAGGCGTTGCCAAGTATTTTGCAAGACTTGCTTTCAGGCTACGAAGGCCCCGTGGGCGTGGATATGCTGGTGGCCGAGGACGATGATGGCGCAATCATCCATCCAGCCGTAGAAATAAATCTGCGCTACACCATGGGATTTGTAGCATTGGCCCTTGAAAAATATGTGGCTGCGCCCGCCATTTTCAAAGTGGTCACAGGCAATCAAAGCCGCAACTGCCACCCAATTATCCAACAACGCCGCCTCATCGGTGGAAGCATGGCGCTAACGCCGCCCACCGGCGATTTCTCGTTTATCCTCGAAATATCGTAAAATTTCCGTATCAATTTATATCCAACAGAGGGCGATTGCGTCACCGCAACCGCCCTCATCGTTGAGCTTAAATTACTATACGACTAATACAATTTAATTCTTGTATAGCACTTTTGCACCATTGATTATATATATCTGGCCTGCGCGGGGCGATATAACGCGACGTCCAAAGAGGTCGTAGATTACATCAGCTCCTTGATTATCAATAGATACGTTGTCGACACCTGTGCCTACAACATTTACAATGTTAGACTTTCCAGATTCGCCGGCGTTGTAAACTACAGTCACAGTATAATCGCCATCCAAGGCATTTTCTACAGTGTATTCAGTAGCTGTGATAATGTTTTCATTAACGAGAGTGTCATCACGATAGATGTTATAGCCGAGCACTTCCAGCTTAATACCATCTTCAGATGCAGCCTTTTCAAATGTAACATCATCAATCAGGACAGCGCAGCCTGAGAATGCAGAGTATCTGATTGCGAAATATGCAGTCTCTTCGGGAACGGTATATTCGTATTTAGTCCATTCACCATTGAGTGTGATCTTGCGAGCATCCAAAAGTGCGAAATCCGAGGTGGTCTTGCCGTCGGCCGAGTAGTAAACTCTGATTTGGTCGCCCTTAGAAGCATCGGGAGTCTTAGCATAGAAAGAAATCACTTGTTCCTTGCCAGAGAGACGCGGAGATATCAACCAATCATCATTTTCCCAATTGTTATAGAGGCAAGCCAACATCTTATTGCCGGTATGAGCAGCCCATTCGGGATGTTTTTCCAGGTCAATATCAAGGCGAGTGGCATCAATTACGGTGAATGCTTGTGCATTGAATGGGTGAGGCAGGTCAACATAGTCGTCTCCGGCATAGAAGTCGCCAAAGCCATATTCACCATCATCATCAATTATCGACCATTCACCAAAGTTGCGCAAAGCGCCATGTTCATAGTCTTCAAAGCTATCGGTAATGGTTTCAACATCGCTGATTACGGGTGCCGACCATGTGAATGTGTAGGAAGCGCCTTCGCCCTTAGCGCCTTCAAAGTCGCTAATAGCGGGCATATTCGGGCGGACAACAACTACATCAAATTCAGCAACATTATCATCGGCCACTTCATCTGCGGCTAATGAAACTTCGAGACGGAAAAATTCGCAGTCGGACCAAGTGGATTCAGCTGTGAGATCGAATGTGTAGTCTTTAGATTCACCGCGAGCAAGAGAAGCTTCGGTGGTCTTGGCCACTTGTTCCTCGCCCTTGAAGAGGGTGATATCAAAGTTTTCAGCTGCATTAGCGCCGTCGTTTTTAACGGTGAAGCTAACAGCGAAGTCTTCGGTGACATTTACAGCTTCGGGGGCAGAAACGTTTGACAACGACAGGTTGTAATCATAATTGCTACGCAAAGTGATATTGTCGATCAACATCGGGTTTTGAGCGCTGACATTGTGGGCATGGAAGCCAAAGAATACAAAGTCTTGACCTACGAATTGATCGAGCGGAATTTCAACCAAAGTATATTTGCCGTTAGGGAATTCAGAGGGATGAATAGTCTTGACTGTAGTCAGCTGATAATCGGCACCGCCAACCTCAATGTCGAGAGTGTCATCTTCGGGATTTGTTTCAATAAATCCATTATTTTCATATCCCATCGAAGACAAGTAGAATGTCAATGTAGGATTCTTGGCCTTAGTCATGTCGATCTTGCCGGTGAAGATGTTGGATTCGCTACCTGCTGTGTAGGGAGTGAGCAGCAAAAGGCCGCCATCGTTGTCTTGAGGAGTTGCGCTCCAATCATCGGCAACTTCCCAATTATCGTTTTCAGTGCAGCTTCTTATCCAGAGATGATTTGCCTTGCCATTTGCGAATGATTCCTCGAATGGCAATTGATATTTCTCACCGCCAAACACGAACGCGCTGCCGGGGGCACCCGGGCCCATAGTTGATTCGCCATACACTGCATATTGATAGAGAGCTTGGGCGCCATCAGTGGGGACAGTGGTGTCTGTATCAGTGAAGGTGAAAGTTGTGAGGTCTTGTGCAAGGATCTCGCCATCATTTACACGATATACAATATAAGTAAGGCTGCTGTTGTCGACATATCCGCCATAGTAGCCGCGACCTTCAGGTGCGGTCCATGTAATTACGGGATGAGCATCTTCAACAGTCACAACGACAGCCGGAGCGCTTGGATAGTCAACGCCTACCCATACGACCTTGTCGGCTGCAACGCCTTCACCGGAATTGTTAACGGGTACCACCTTGTAGGTGTCGTTGCCTTGTACGGAGAGTTCATGAGCGAATGAGTATGATTCACCGGGCTTAACATTGTCGAGAGTGCCGGCCAATTCATCGTTGCAGTAAATCTTAACAGCGGTGATTTCGGTAAGCTCTGATTCGTCGACGGTCTTTACCGGAGCCTTGAATGAAACTGTTGCGCTGAGCGCACCATTCTCACCGGCCACTACGTCGAAATCGCTTACTGCTGCCGGAGCTTTGAGTGCGTAGCTGTCTTTGATCTCAACATTATCAATCAAGAAGAATGCGCCACCGGCTTCTGAGAGAGCGTGGAAACCAAAGTTGTAAACGCCATCTTCGGCTACTTGAATACGAACTGATACATGGCGATATTCGTCCCAATAGATAGTGGTAGACTCAACGATTTTGTCGGTCATACCTTCGATTGTGGCGGCTTTGCCCATAAACACTTCGTATTGGTCGGGCCAATAATCCGAGTAACAGCACACGTCATATTCAAATGTATAATATCTGTCGCTCTTGAGGTTGACGGAAGGAGTGATAAACCAATCATCGCCATCTTGTGTACCTGCAACATATCCGGCACAGCCTGCACTTGGGCTATACTCCCACATGCCGCTATCCTGATTGACAGTCTCATTGTTATCAATGACGGTGAACAGATTGTATTCGTCTTCGGTATCGAGATTGAAGGCGATCGGGGTGTTGTAAGCGGCGCCAAACACAAGGCCATTAGATTTAGCCGATTGACCTTCAACATCGTCGGCATATGCTGTGACCTTGTATGTCACGTAAGCTTGACCTTCGAGTGTGAGATTATCGGTAAATTCGGTAGTCTTAAGATTTGAGGCAACCACCTTGTTGTCAGAAAGACGAGTAACGGTGTAGCTTACGCGAGCGATGTCGAAATAGCCACCATTGACAGCTTCGGTAGGAGCGGTCCATGTGAGTTTTGCCTCAAAATCGCCCACTTTTGCAAGGGTAAGATCAGTGACAGCCATCGGGCGGTCGATGCCCACCCAAAGCGATACGGAAGCCTTAGCGCTTTCGCCTGAATCATTTTTGAGCTTCACTGCAAACACATGCACACCGGCATTGCTTACTTGCACGTTGACACTAACGGCCTGGCCGACAGCGGCGGTGCCGGTAGTGTAGTCTTTACCGTCGATCGACACTGTATAGCTAACGTTGCCGCTAAGATCAGCGCCCGACACTGTTACGGCGGGGACATTGAATGTGAGCGTGCCTGAAAGATTATCAGCAGTAAAAGCGGCTGCGAGATCTGTAGCGGCTGCCGGAGCATTTGCATCAATTTCGGCAGGAAGAGCATACAGCGACACCACTTCTTCATCATTGCTGAAGTCACGCACCAGGCTCACATGTGCATTGGTTGTATCCACGGTAAACAAGCCCGAGGAACCATCGGTGAAGCCTGCGGCCCAATACAGAGTGCCATCTTCGCCAAATGTAGCCGATTGCATATTGGCCGGAGTGATACCTGTGGCGCCGATAGCTGTAAGCTCGCCGGTGTATTTATCCACCTTGGCAAGCACGCCACTGCTGGTAATTGCATAAGCTTGGCCGGTTTCATTGATAGCAACGGCAACGAGCTGACCATCGAGAGCTTTGATTTGATGAATACTGCAATCCGACGGGCTCATATAGCCCCAATAAGAGCCTTCGTCATCACTCGAATAGAAGCAGCCGAAAGCCACTTTTTCGATCGGGTCGTAGGCCATATCGGTGGCAAGAGCATAAAGGTCTTGAGTGACCTTTTCCTCTACTTTCCATGTATCGGTGTTGACGATGTAGGTGGTGACATCATAGTCCCAGCCCCAATCATCCACTACATAGCTTGTGAAGTAGTATTTGTCGTCTACGAAAAAGCCGCCGCCATTTTGCGGAGCGTCATAGTTGACATACTTTTTAGTAAACTTGAACGGACTATCTGCTGTAGAGAAGTCATAGACACCATAAGGAGGATAATCTTCGTCCCAGGTGTAAGAGTACAATAAAGCACATCTGAAATTAACTCCGGCAGCTGTGGCCGCCTCTTCAAAATGCTTGGCAGCAGCCTTTGATTTCAGGGCATTCGTGCTCGATTTCACCGCACGCGGCTTAGGCCAATTCTTCATGGCTTCCTTATTCGGGATGTCATTGAAGTTGATTTTGGTTTTCGCGCCGGTGTTGGCCATTGTGCTTGGGCTCAAACACAGCCCGACCATCATTGACGCGATGCATAAGCATGTTGTTGTTTTCATGTATATGTAATTTTGTAAAACAATGTGCTAAATTAACTACACATTTACTATTTATACCAATTTAAATTAATAAAATGATATATACAAAATCTACATTATCACGATTTATATGTCTACAAGCAGAGCACCAACGTGTTTATTTACAATTAATTGCAATTCTAAATATGTCTACATCGGCTATCAAAGGCTTTTTAGATAGTCGGTGAGGTCGGTTTCCTCGGGTAGGCCCAATTCTTTTTTCAAGCGATAGCGAGCCATAGTGATGGTTTTAGCTTGCTTACCGGTGAGGATAGCGATTTCTTTAGTAGAAAGTCCCATGCGATAATAAATGGCCAATTGTCGGTCGACTTCCGATAAGTCATGTTGCAAAATCAATCGGTCGATAAACTTTTTGTTTTCGGCATTGATTTCGTCAAACAGCTGATTGTCGCGAGTCTTGTTGTAGCAAGAATTTATAAAGATGTTGGTGTTTTTCAGGTGAGTGATCAGCTGGCTTAGATTCATCTTGTAGCCCTCTTTTATCATATCGCTAATCTTTTCGAGCAAGATATTGCGGTCGTTATAGAAGATATAAAGATAGTTGATCATCGTTTTGCTGTTTTGCAATTCAGCATTTTGAGCATCACGCGTATCCAGCAATTCTTTAATCTCACAATCTTTGCGAATGATATTCTGCATCTGACGTTTCTCTTTGCGGTGGAAATAGACATATATAATCAAAATCAGCGAAATGCATATAATTATCGCAATCAGCATGCGATACGTAGCATTGTACTTAATCTCGCGTGTGGAGATATTATATGTCTCGCAGGCACGAATGATATTTTTCATCATCATGCGATACCGCGCCCGATCGATATTGATTTGCTGCTGTTCCTTTTGAAGTTGCTCGTTGTATCTAACAGAATGATTATATGCCGATATATAATCCTTTTGTGCCGAATAGATCTTGCCATATAGCAAATGCAGCTCTTTGATTGCCACATCATTATCTTTTATAAAAGGCAAGAAATCATTGGCATGTTCGAGCGAGCGCAGCGCTTTGTCATACTGATTATTGTTGTAGTAGAGTTCGGCCAAATTATAATAGGCATGACATTCGGTGGTTTTATTGTCAGAGCGCTGGCACAGCTCTATAGATTTGTTGTAGAGAGCCTCTGATTGAGCCACATTCTCGCCGTAAATACCAAGGTTGCAATATATCGCGCTTTCAAAAAGTGTGTCGTTGATTTCATGAGCAATTTCGCAAGCTTTTTCAAAACACTCTTTAGCCTTGCCGTCCTTCTTCACATTTGAATAGTGCGCCCCAAGATATAAATAGATTATCATACACTCGCGCTTATTGCCGGCATGAATACTATGCTTAAGGCTTTCCTTCAAAATCTTTTCGCCATCATTATTCACACCTAATGCGCTGTAACTTGCACCAACGCCAAGCGTTATCAGCTCTGACAGCTCGGTATCTTCATCCGGACAATAACTTTTTGCATATTCAAAAAGTTGAAGGCTGAGATCACTCTGATTGTTGTCGTATAAAGCCCACGCAAGATACGCCAGGCTTCGGGCTGATTCATGCGCCAAACGAGCCTCGTTGGCCTCAAGAAACACATCGTATAGTGGCTGAATCGCAGCTGCACTATTCTCAATACGAAGCTGATTTATACTGTCTATGCGACTATCAAGAGATGTATTTGCAACAGCAGATAATGATGGAAATAAAAGGACTATTAAGGACAGAAGTATGTGGCGATTCATAAAATTTGCAAGTGTTCAGGCGTTAATCAAAAGGACGAATAGCAATCCGAATGCAAACTTAGCAAAAATTATAACAAATACACACAAAATCCAAAGGAATTTCACCCCGCCATGTCCATGAGGACGCGCCCGAGGGTGGAGTAGTCCGGGATTCCATTTTTTATTTAAATATGTCAATGT
>CAZRCU010000065.1:0-11135 GCA_964598685.1 uncultured Bacteroides sp. | reverse complement strand
GGTCGGTGAACTGGTAGCGCAGGCGCACTCCCGATTCCACCTTGTTGACGTTCTGACCGCCGGCGCCGCCTGAGCGGAAGGTGTCCCACGACACGAGAGCGGGGTCGACTTTCACCTCGATGGTGTCGTCGACAAGTGGGGTAACAAACACAGAGGCGAAAGATGTCATGCGCTTGCCCTGGGCATTGTAGGGCGATACGCGCACCAGGCGGTGCACGCCGTTTTCGCTTTTGAGGTAGCCATAGGCAAAGTCGCCCTCGACATTGATGGTGGCCGATTTGATGCCGGCTTCATCGCCTTCGAGCAAGTTGGCGATCGACGTTTTGTAGCCATGTTTTTCGCACCAACGCAGATACATGCGCATGAGCATGGAAGCCCAATCTTGGCTTTCGGTGCCGCCGGCGCCGGAGTTGATTTTCAGCACCACGCCGAGGCGGTCTTCCTCGCGTCGCAGCATATTGCGGAGCTCGAGATTTTCAATTTTATCGATAGCGTCGGAATAAAGCGAATCGACCTCAGCCTCTTCCACGAGGCCTTCTTTAACGAAGTCGAAAGCCACTGAAAGCTCTTCAACGGCGGCTTCAACCTCCTTATATCCATCAATCCAGGCTTGAATATCCTTGATTTTCTTCATTTGTTTCTGCGCTTCGGCGGGATGTTCCCAGAAATCGGGCACGTGGGTGCGCAGCTCTTCTTCTTCGACTTCAATTAACTTGCTGTCGATGTCAAAGATACCTCCTCAGCGCCAGCTTGCGCTCAAAGGTCTCTTTTAATTGTTCTTGAGTAATCATACAGTGATTGAACAGGTTGTGAGAATTAGTAATACGCCGACAAAGGTACGAAAAAAAGACGAAGTCGGCAACGATGGGCGCGACCGCGATGCTGTGGCCGCGAAAAATATGTGTGTGTGGGATGTGAGGAAGATTCCTTATTTCAGCTGAGCTACGGCTTGCGCAATGCGTGCCAGGGCTTGGCGCAGATTGTCGTCGGAGGTGGCGTAGCTGAATCGGATGTAGCCGGGGGCGCAGAATGCGGCGCCGTCGACGGTGGCAACGTGGGCCACTTCGAGCAGATACATGGCGAGGTCGCCTGAGGTGGCGATTACGCGGTCGCCATAGCGCTTGCCCAGCAGGGCCGACACTTCGGGGAATAGGTAGAATGCGCCTTTGGGCTCGTTGACTTTGAAACCGGGGATTTTTGAGGCGAGCTCAACGACGAGGTCGCGACGGCGGCGGAAGGCGGCGCACATTTCTGCTACACAGTCTTGCGGACCGGTGTAGGCGGCTTCGGCGGCTTTTTGCGCGATGGAGCAGGTGCCCGAGGTGTATTGGCCTTGAAGCTTTGAACAGGCCTTAGCGATGGCGAGCGGCGCGGCGCAGTAGCCGATACGCCAGCCGGTCATGGCATAGGCTTTTGACACGCCGTTGATGATGACGGTGCGGTCGGCGATTTCGGGGAAAGAGCCGAGCGAGGTGAACGAGCCGGTGTAGTTGATATGCTCGTAGATTTCGTCGGAGAGCACGATGATTTGCGGATGAGCGGCAATCACATCAACCAGGGCTTGCAATTCTTGGCGAGAATATACGCTGCCGGTGGGGTTGGATGGCGAGCAGAGCAGAATCATGCGAGTGCGCGGAGTGATAGCGGCGGCCAGTTGTTCGGGAGTGATTTTGAAGTCGGAGTCGATGCCGGCCGGCACTTCCACCGAGATGCCTTCGGCAAGCTTTACCATTTCGACGTAGCTCACCCAGGCGGGGGTGGGGATAATCACTTCGTCGCCGCGATTGATTGTGGAGAGAATCACGTTGCACAGTGCTTGCTTGGCACCGGTGGATACCACGATTTGAGCAGGGTCGAAGTCGAGGCCATTCTCATTTTTGAGCTTGGCACAGATGGCTTGGCGCAGCGACAGATAGCCGGGAACGGGGGAATAGAATGAATAGTTATCTTCAATCGCGTGGAAAGCGGCCTCTTTGATGTGTGACGGGGTGTTGAAATCAGGTTCTCCAACCGAGAGATTGATTACATCGACGCCCGATGCACGGAGTTCGGCACTTTTTTGCGACATGGCCAGTGTTTGCGATACAGCCAGCGAGTTGACACGATTTGATAAGAATTCCATAAGTGTGCAGTATTTTTTAGATGTTGTATGCAAAGTTACATTTTTTCGTCGAAAGATAGCCGCTCGGAGGGAAAAAATGATTAAGTTTGCAGTCAAAAGAAACTAACATCATAAAAATAGCCCTATGATTAAGGTAAGCTCCTATATAAGATTGGTATTAATTGCCGTGGTGGTAACAGCAATGGCAGCGATGCAATCGTGCTCAAACAAGGACGCAACAGCGTTGCTTGACAGCGTGGGAAATGATGCACAATGTGTGTGCATAGTGCGTCCGCAAGAAGTGTTGAAATCGCTTGATGTGAAGAAATCGGGCGATGATTTGCAATTTCCGGCATGGATGGGAGCTCGCACAGCCCCGGGCTCGGGATTTCTGAGCGATGTGCTCGCGATTAAGGGCTACGACACTGAAATGGTGGCAGTGGCTGTTTATTCGGGCAATAATTATTGCTTGGTGAATATCACCGACGAGGGCGATTTTACGAAATCGCTGAAAGAAATAGGATTTAAGAAAGAAAGCGGCACCACCAACCCCACGTATATGCGCCAAGGGGCTGCCGTGGTGATTAAGGATAAGACCGCGTGGATAGCTTATAATTACAACGGATCGAGCGTGCTTACAGGCATTAGCGATGCTATTAAGGCTGCCGAGAAGCCGCTGGATGCGTGGAAGGTTGAGAAGCTGAAAGCCGATGCTGAATCGGCTGTGTCGGTTCTGGCATTTGACCAACAGACCGATTTGACGCTTTCAATCACTGTGGATTTTGAAGGCTCGGCCATGACGGCTAAAGCTGTGGCCTACGACCTAAACGGCAAGTCAAGAGATTTGGCTCCGGCCGACGCTTTTGCCACGCTCGACGAGCGAGCTTTGAAGGTGGGCGCTGCGGATAATGTGGCCATCGCAATCGCAAGTCCGCTGAGCTTTAAGTGGACCGACTTGATTCTGCCCTTTGTGCCATATGACGGCGATTTGGTGAGCTTGGACGATCTTAAGACACTCACCGGTTCGCTATACCTTAGCGCAAATTGCGATAAGCTGTCTGACGAATTTTCAGTGCTGAATTTCAAGAATTGGCAATTATATATGGGTCTTGGCACAGATGGTACAGCCAAAAAGATTTTGGATAAATATGCCGAATATCTGGCAAGCATGGGCTTGAATGTGAGCAACGCCGGCGCGGTGAAGAAAGTGGCCATGCCCGGTGTGTTTTCCCTCAATGCGCAGGCCGACGGCCAATATATCGAGGTGTTTACTGATAATGCCGCAAAAACGCCTCGCCTGAGCAAATCAGACATCTCCGATTGCGTGGCGTTGGCTTATGTGAATATCCCGTCCGACTTTGTATTCTTCAAATCGGCAGGCATTCAAATGGGCCTTGAAGGCAAGCTGAGCGTGAAGCGCACCGAGGCCCATCTATCACTGAAATTCACCGACACACAATGTAGCTTCTTGAACGCCGCAGGCAGTTCGTTGAACGCTATTCAATTATATTGATAATGGAAAGAATTAACACCATAGCCCTAAACGGCGTGTTGCCGCGAGCCTTTTCAGGCGGAGAGGAGCGGGCGCGTTTTAGTGGCTCGGATGTGTTTTTGAGCAACTTTAAGTTTGAGCGAGGCACCAACTATTGCCTGAATGCCACGTCGGGCATGGGCAAGACGTCGCTGTGCTCGTTTATCTTTGGCGCTCGCACTGATTATGAGGGCCGAATACTATTTAACGACACTGATGTGTCGAGCTACGATATTTTGCAGTGGTGCGAGGTGCGCCGTGGCCATTTGGCCTATCTGCCTCAGGAGCTTGACATATTCGATGAACTTACGGCCCTGGATAATGTGCTGCTGAAAAATCGCCTCACCGATTATCGCACCGAGGCCGAGATTCGGCAGATGTTTCAGCGCCTGGAAATCGAAAACCGATTGGACTTTCCGGCCGGACGCATGTCGGTGGGTCAGCGCCAGCGCGTGGCTGTGATTCGTGCGATATGCCAGCCGTTTGATTTTATTATGCTCGACGAGCCTGTCAGCCACCTTGACGAGGCTAACAATAGAATATGCTCGGAAATGATTGTGGAAGCGGCGCAAGCCAACGAGGCAGGCGTGATATTTACATCGGTGGGCAACCCGCTGTTGCTGCCGGCCGAGGTGGTGCAACTCACTCTTTGAAATTATGATTTGGCAACTATTAAAACGCAATATAAATCCGTGGCAAATCGGCGGCTATGCCCTTGCCTCGCTTGTGGGCCTGGCAATTGTGCTGGTGGCCGTGCAGCTGTATAGAGATGTGCGCTCGGCTTGGAGCGCCGACCCCAACGACGCCTCGGCGGCGCACACGCTTGTGATTTCGCGCCCGGTGGGCTTGTCGTCGACAATCACGGGCAAATCGCCTGAATTTTCGCAGACTGATATTGACAATATTGCGCGCGAGCCGTGGGCACGCCGTGTGTCGCAATTTCAGGCGGCGGATTATGGCGTGTGGGCCGGAATGGAGATTGGCGGGCGCAGCCTTACCACCGCTCTGTTTTTTGAGTCGGTGCCCGATAATTTTATCGAGGTCGACTCGGCCACATGGGCTTTTGACAGCATTAAGCCGTTTATCCCTATTGTGCTGTCAAAAGACTATTTGACACTGTATAATTTGGGCTTTGCGGCGTCGGGCCGGATGCCTATGGTGAGCGAGGGCGTGATGAAGACTGTGCCGCTGTCTGTGACACTATCGGGCAACGGACATGTCGACATCTTGCCGGCTCGCATAGTGGGCTTCTCGTCTTGGCTCAACACAATTGCAGTGCCGCAGCAATTTATGGATTGGGCGCATCTGCGCTATGGATCGGGCGAGGCTCAGCAGCCCACGCGGCTGATTGTTGATATTAATCCGGCAATGCGCCCCGAGGCCGTACAATATATGGAGAGCGCGGGCTATGAGATTGCGGGCGCTCAGGCCGATGATGGCCGTGCGTCGTATTTCTTGCGATTGGTCACCGGCATTGTGGTGGCTATCGGCGGTGTAATCACTTTGCTGGCTATCTTTATTTTGGTGCTGAGCTTGTATCTGCTGGTGCAGAAAAATCGCAAGTCGATCAGCGGATTGCTGTCGCTGGGCTATACGCCCGGGCAGATTTCGCGCTGCTATGTGGCATTGGTGGCTATAATCAACGGCTTGGTGAGCGTGCTGGCGTTGGTGGTGGCTATGGTGGTGTGCAGAATTTGGGCTCCGGCGCTCGAGGCTGTGGGTGCTTCGCCCACATCGGCGCTGCCCACGATAGCCGTGGCGCTCGGGGTGATGGCTGTGATCACACTGAGCAATTTTATGGTGATTCGCCGCCTTGTGCGCAGCTGCTTCAGAGCTGCGGCATAGATGATTGACTGTTAAATTGATACCAATAATTAACTTAATCGCGTTAAATATTCAATTTTAGAGAATATTAAGAAGTTAAAAATTGGTAAGAGTCCAAATTATTTTCTTACTTTGTAGTTGCAATAGAGAAAAAAGTGCACTATCAAAGAAAGAAACGACAGCCTTAATGTCTGTGAACAACACTAACCAACTGGAGAACACTTCATTAAAAGATATTGAGTGTGACAGCGGCCGCAATATGTATAGCGGACGTGCTTGCTGTGTTGCCGTCCTATGACAGACGATTAGGGGAAATTGGCCCTGTGGCCTCTACATAAAGACAAAATTGAGATTATATATTTACTAACTTAAAAATCTATCTTGCATGCAGAACATTTGTTTACAAATGACACGGAAAGCTGTGCTTGCTCTCGCCATGGTGATGGCTTGTACATTTCCGGCGTTAGCGCAAAAAATCACAGTCACCGGCACTGTGTATGAGCCCGAAGGCGAACCCGCACTCGGCGCGAGCGTTGTCGTGCATGGTCAGACCCGCGGCGTGGTTACCGATTTCGACGGTAACTATTCGATCCAGGTTGATCCCAACGGCTCACTCGTGTTCTCCTACATTGGCTGCGACACTCAAACAATCGCAGTGAACGGCCGCACTAATATTGATGTTCATCTTGCCTCTAACTCGGTGGCACTACAAGAAGTGGTGGCCATTGGTTATGGTACAGTGAAGAAATCTGATGCCACCGGTTCGGTAGGTATCGTAAAGCCTAATGAAATTGAAGCCGGCTTGGCTTCGTCGGCACAAGACCTGCTGGTAGGTGCCAGCCCGGGTGTTGTAGTATCAACCGATGGTGGTAGCCCTTCGGGTGGCGCATCAATCCAAATTCGTGGTGGTGCCTCTCTGTCGGCAACCAACGAGCCTCTTATCGTGATTGACGGTGTGCCCATGGATGGCAAGGGTGTGACAGGTTCGTCCAACCCTCTGTCGCTGGTCAACCCCGAAAACATCGAATCAATGACAATTCTTAAGGACGCATCGGCCACAGCAATTTATGGTAGCCGTGCATCTAACGGTGTCATCATCATCACCACCAAGCGTGGTCAGAGCGGTCGCCCGCAAGTGAATTTCAGTGCCAACTGGTATGTGAACACTCCGCGCAACTATCTCAACATGATGAGCTCGAGCGAATTCAGCGACTTTATCATCAGCCAATACGGCGCTGATTCGGCACAAGCATCTGCACTTGGCGGCTACGATACCAATTGGCAGAAACAAGTGCTGCGCACATCAATCTCTCAAGACTATAATGTATCGGTAGGTGGTACTGCCGGCGTGATTCCTTATCGCGTGGCTGTAGGCTACACCGATAATGAAGGTATTATCCGCGAAACCGGCATGAAACGTGTCACCGGTAGCATCAACCTTACTCCGAAATTCTTCGACGACCTTCTCTCGGTTAATGCCAATGTGAAGGGCGCATATATCACCAACTCTTACGATTCTGGAGCTCTTGGCGCTGCCATTTCGTTCAACCCGACTCTGCCTGTTAAAAATCCCGAAGGCAACGTGTTCAACAGCTGGACAACCTACGTAAACTCGGGTAACGTGGCCGGCCCAAGCAATGTTGGTAGCGATATCAACACATTGCAATCGGTCAACCCCCGCTCTATGATCGATGATTACAGCTCGACATCTGATGTATACCAATCTATCGGTAACATCCAATTCGATCTGAAGATGCCGTTCCTGCGCGAACTTAGCGCAAACCTCAACCTTGGCTACGACTACAGCCATGGCGAATGCACCAACCTCAACTCTGCCTTCTCGCCCAACGCATGGCTCGGCGGCTTCTCTGTGAAAGACAGCGCCGGCAATGTCACCAACATCAAGCAAGGCTACGGCACACGCTCTAAGAGCAATGCCGAAAACTACTCGCTGCTGCTCGACTTCCTGCTCAACTATAACAAGGATTTCAAGGCTATCAAATCCAACTTGGCTGTGACTGCCGGTTATTCTTGGCAGAGCTTCGATCAAAAGAAACACAGCTTTGCAAAGGTTGATAAGGCTATCGCAAATGCCGCTGACGAATCTCTGCGTCAGTATGCCGACTATCAATATGCCGACACATATTATGAAGCAGCTAAATATCAACTGGTATCGTTCTTCGGTCGTCTCAACTACACATTGATGGACCGCTACTTGTTGACCGCCACTATCCGTCAGGATGGTACATCACGTTTCGGTAAAGAACACCGCTGGGGTACATATCCCGCTGTGGCTCTCGGCTGGAAGATTCTTGATGAAAACTTCATGGAAGGCGCTCGCGGCTTCCTTAATGAATTGAAGCTGCGCCTTGGCTATGGCCAAACCGGTCAGCAAGGTCTTGATAGCGACTACTTCCCCTATTTGGCTACTTACTATGTAAGCACCAACACCACCGGTCGCTATCCTATGAACGGCTCTTACGTATATCCCGTATCGCCTAACAAATACAACGAAGATATCAAGTGGGAATCCACCACTACTTGGAACGTCGGTCTTGACTTCGGTATGCTCAACAGCCGCATCAACGGTAGCGTTGAATACTACATCCGCAAGACTTCCGACCTTCTTGTCGAAGCTAACTATGCTGCCGGCTCCAACCTCTCCAATGTTGGTATTATCAACATGGGCGACTTGAAGAACACCGGTGTGGAAGTTAACTTGAACACTCGTCCTATCGTGACACGCGACTTCCGTTGGAATTCAAATGTAAACGTAGCATGGAACAAGAATAAGATCACACGTCTGGCCGATGGCTACAACGGCGTGACCGGTTCGATTGGCAACGGCGTGAACGTTCAAAAGCACGAAGTTGGCATGCCCGCTTATTCATTCTATGTATATGAGCAAGTGTATGATGCCGAGGGCAATCCTCTTGAAGGCGTCTACGTAGACCAAAACGGCGACGGTATTATCACCGATGCCGACAAGATTCTCTACCATAGCATCTTCCCGACTGTGACAGCTACTTGGACCAACACATTTAATTATAAGAATTGGGATTTGGGTATCGTATTGCGTGGCAACTTCAACAACTGGGCATACAACAAGAACCAGGCCAACAACTCGTTTATTTCTGCCACCAGCACCACCCCGCTGTCCAACCTGATGGCCGACACCTATCTGTTCACACAAGCTCGTTCTACCGAACAGCTCACATCTAACTACTTTGTACAAGACGCTTCGTTTGTTCGCTGCGACAACATCACCCTCGGCTACACTTGGGACAACCTGCTCCACGATCAGCTGCGTCTGCGCGTATTCGGCGCCGTTCAAAATCCCTTCGTTATCACAAAATACAAAGGCCTCGATCCTGAAGTATCCTACTCTAAGGGTATTGATAACAGCGTATATCCCCGACCCATCACCGTGTCGCTCGGCGTTGTGGCTTCATTCTAATTCATGTATAAATCACGAATTTTATAAACTGATTATATGAAAATTTCTAAATATTTGGTCCCCGGAGTCATGGCAGCAGCCGCCCTCTTTGCAAGCTCTTGCACTGGCGATCTGAATGTCACACCCAACGACCCCAACCTCATGCTCGCGCCAAGTTCTAAGGCCGACATGGAGGGCCTTTTTGCCAACGTCTATTACGACTTCCTCACCGGCGATGGTCTGTCGGTAAGTGATGGCGGTGCCGGTTCGTATCTTCGTTGCCACTTCAACCTTCAGGAAATTGTGGCCGACGAATGCTTTATCTCGGATAAGTGGAACGACCCCGGCTACACAGTGCTCAACTTCAACACATGGGGCACCGATAATGAATGGGTCTACGCTGCATATTCGCGCGAAAACCACCTTGCCAAGGTGGCATCGGTTTTCATCCAAGACCTTCACAACTATGGCCCCTCACTTGGCTACACCGATGCTGAAATCACAGCAATGGACGCCGAGGCTCGCTTGCTGCGTGCTTATGCCTACTATTGCACAATCGACCTCTTTGGCCGCGGCCCTTGGGTAGATGAAAATTCAGCTACAGGTGCCACTCCTCCCACCTACGATCGTAAGGAACTTTTCAACGCTGTGGTAGCCGACCTCACCGCTCACGTTGAAAATCTTATCCCCGCTGCTCAGCAAACTTATGGCCGTGTGTCTCGCGAAGCCGGCTATATGCTGCTTGCCAAGCTTTATCTTAACGCCGAAGTTTACACCGGCACCGGTATGTGGCAACAGTGCGCCGACGCTCTCCAACACGTGGTTGGCACCGGCCTGACACTTGCCCCCGAATATAAATATCTGTTCTGCGCTTCTAATAATAAATATGTAGGCAATGGCGAAATCATCTGGGGCGTTCCCCAAGAAGTTGGTTTCACCGAGACCTATGGCGGCACCACCTATCTCACCGCCGGCGCTTGGATTGAAGCTGAAGCTGATGGCACTCCTCTGGCTCAGAAGTTGGCCGAACTCAACAACTATGGTACACCTTGGTCGGGTCTGCGTCTGCGCCCCGAATTGTCCAAGGCTCTTAAGGGCGATCCCCGTCGCTTGATTTTCGAAGGCTCGTTCCAGGAAGAAATTCCCGATATGGCTGCCTATGATGAATCTTCTTGCGGCTACATGCTCACCAAGTACACTAACACCACCGAGGACGACTACTACAATTCTCAAAACATCGCATCGGGCGTGTTCAACAACTCATCTCAAATCAGCGGCACCGACTATCCTCTGTTCCGTCTTGCCGATGCTTATCTGATGCTTGCTGAATGCCAACTCCACGGCGTAAACTGCAACGGCTACGACTACTTCAACAAGGTGCGTGCCCGCGTAGGCCTCGATCCCATTGCTCAGCCCTCTGCATCTGAAATCCTTCACGAACGTCAGTGCGAGCTTTATATGGAAGGTCATCGTCGTAGCGACCTCGTTCGCTTCAACCTTTACAGTGGCTCCAACTATCTGTGGTCGTGGAAGGGCGGCGAATACACCGGCACCTCTATCGACTCTTATCGCGACTTGTTCCCCGTGCCCTATCAGTATGTTTCTACCGTAGGCCAAAACCCCGGCTATTAATCTGTAGATATTGATTATCCAATAATCTTTACAAGAATTTCGAAATGAAAAAATTCATATATTTAATGAGCGCGGTGGCCATGGCGTCGGCATTCTCAAGCTGTGTTGACACCGAGAAGCCTGTCTTCCAGGAACCGACAACCTTCATCGTCAACACTCCGCCGCTCCAAAACGAATATCTGGCCACAACAGGCGATATGGACGACAAGTCGACCTTCAACCTCGTTTGCTCGCAGCCCGACTATGGCTTTGCTGCCAAGGCCAACTATAACGCTCAGGTGAGCATGACCGGTGAGTTTAAAGATGCTGTCACAGACGCTGACGGCAACGTTGTCACCGCTGCCACCTACTATTCAATCTCTAATCAAGACACCAACAATGCCTCGATGAGCCTTCGCACCTACGACCTTGCTGTGGCTATGTGCTCGCTGCTCGATATCAATAGCCCCGAAGATTGGAGCAACTATCTGGCTAATGGCGGCGCTACCGATGGCCTTAAGGTGTATCTGCGCGCTACTTGCGAAATTGCCGGTGTAAGCAATTCTTTCATCGCTTCGCAAAACGTAGTGTCCTACAACAACGTCTCCCTGGAATATGCAGTGCCCACTGCC
>CAZRCU010000064.1:0-11167 GCA_964598685.1 uncultured Bacteroides sp. | reverse complement strand
AACTATCTCGTAGAGGAATGGGGCGGTAAATATCAATCACAAGATATTTCGGCCAAGAAAGGCATCGGCGTCGACGAGCTTATGGAAAAAGTGCTCCTCGAAGCTGAAATGCTCGACCTCAAGGCCAATCCTAACCGTCTTGCCACCGGTACCATTATCGAATCAACTCTCGACAAGGGCCGCGGCTATGTGGCAAACGTGCTCGTGCAAAACGGCACACTGCGTGTTGGCGACATCGTGCTTGCCGGCAACCACTTCGGCAAAATCAAGGCGATGTTCAACGAACGCAACCAGCGCATCAAGGAGGCCGGCCCCGCAATGCCCGCCCTTATCCTTGGTCTGAACGGCGCGCCTCAGGCCGGCGACACATTTAATGTGATGGAAACCGAGCAAGAAGCACGCGAAATCGCTTCGAAACGCGAGCAACTGCAACGCGAACAGGGTCTCCGCACACAAGTGGGCCTCACCCTCGAGGAAATCGCACGCCGTCGCGCTATCGGCAACTTCCACGAGCTTAACATTATCGTCAAGGGCGACGTCGACGGTTCTATCGAGGCTCTCAGCGACTCGCTTATAAAACTTTCTACCGAGGAAGTTCAGGTCAACGTTATCCACAAGGCTGTGGGCGAAATCTCGGAGAGCGACGTGGTATTGGCATCGGCCGACGACCACACCATTATCGTTGGTTTCCAAGTGCGACCCTCTATCGCCGCTCGCCGCGCTGCCGAATCCAAGGGCATCCAGATTCGCCTCTACTCGGTGATCTATCAAGCTATCGAGGAAGTGAAAGACGCTATGGCCGGTATGCTCGCGCCTGAAATCAAGGAGGAAATCACCGGCTCGGCCGAAGTGCTCGAAACCTACCACATTTCAAAGGTGGGCACCATCGCCGGCGCTATCGTTCGCGATGGCAAAATCAAGCGCTCCAACCGTGTGCGCCTGATCCGCGACGGTATCGTGCGCTACACCGGAGAGCTCGGCTCGCTCAAGCGCTTCAAGGACGACGCTCGCGAAGTCACTTCAGGCTATGATTGCGGCCTCTCAATTTCAGGCTACAACGACATCAAGGTGGGCGATATTATCGAAGGCTTTGAAGAAGTGGAAGTGGCACGTACATCACTCTAATGAGAATACATCTCAATATAGGCTCTAACCAGGGCGATTGCAAGGCTTTAATTGGCCGGGCAATCGCCCTGATTGCTAAATTATTTTCGCCGGCGCGGCTGTTGCTGTCGAGCTATGTGGAATCCGAGCCGTGGGGCTTTGAGTCGGATAATCGTTTTTTGAATCGCGGCGTGCTGCTTATCGTAGAATATAGTATTGACCCGCTCGAGGTGCTCCACCGTCTGCAAATTATCGAGAGAGAGGTGGGCGGCAATGCACCCCACCGCAATCCCGACGGCTCGTATCGAGATCGCCCCATCGACATTGATATTATCGACATCGACCATATAACGATGCACACTGCCGAGCTTACACTGCCGCATCCGCGCATGCTCCAGCGCGAATTTGTGCTGTCACCTCTCCGCGAGCTCGACCCCGGCTTCTTCGGCGAATAGAGCTTGGGAATATCATCGAGTTTTTGTATTTTTGTGGCATGAATTACAACGAACAACATATCCATCCGAGAGACAGCAGATTGTCTTTTGACGAGGCTGCGCATATCTACACCGTCGATGGGGTAGAGTATGAGACTGTCACGACGTTGGTAGAAGATACTTTTGAAAAATTTGATGCCGAATATTGGGCCGCACGCAAGGCCACACCCGAATGTCCGGCTGAAATGCTCAAAAAACAATGGGAGGAAAAAGGCCGCATTGCTCGCGACCTTGGCACAGTGATGCATGATAATATCGAGCGCCATTATCTTGGCCTTGAGCCTAACGATGCCGCTCCCGACCGCGCGTTCGACAACTTCAAAATCTTTGCCGCCAACCGCAAGCTGCAACCTTATCGCTCGGAATGGCGCATTTTTATTGAGGAATTTCGCTTGGCGGGCACTTTGGACTTCCTGGCCGTTACCGACGACGGCCAATTTGAAATATGGGACTGGAAACGCAGCAACAAGGTGGTGGATGCCTCGGGCAACCCTATAAAATTCAGCAGATATTCCAAGCGAGCAAAAGCCCCGCTTGAGCATCTGCCCGACACCACCTTTCAGCACTATGCGCTCCAAGTGAGCATCTATCGCTATATTTTGTCGCAAAAATATGGCATTGACACTTGCGCCGGACATCTTGGCGTGTTCCATCCCGACTACGACCAACCATATGTGGTGGATCTCCCTTATCTCGAAGATGAGGTGATCACACTTTTGAATACTCGCAGATGACGGCTTTAAATCCGCAATTCATCGAGCAGCTGCGCCGGCTCGGGCCTGATTACGATGGCCTGGAGCAGGTGATTTGCAACACGGCTCCATCGGTGTCGGTGCGCATTAATCGCGCCAAGGGCGCTGTACCGCCGCAAGATGCCGAGCCTGTGGCTTGGTGTGCCGATGGCTTTTATTTGCCTGAGCGCCCCCAATTCACCCTCGACCCTGCTTTGCATCAAGGCCGCTACTACCCACAGGACGCCTCGTCGATGGCTGTGGCACAGGCTGTGGCACAGGCTGTGGCCGAGCTGGGCCCTACTGATGGCCCGCTGCGCTATCTCGATGCGTGCGCCGCACCCGGCGGCAAGACCACCGCTGCAATCTCGGCCTTGCCGGCCAATAGCTTTGTCGTGGCCAACGAGTTTGACCCGCGCCGCGCGTCGGTGTTGGTTGAAAATTTGGCTAAATGGGGCGTGGGCGCACCGGTTGTGACCCGTGGCGATGCTGCTGCGATTAGCGGATTGGACGATTTCTACGATATTATTGCGGCTGATGTGCCTTGCTCGGGCGAGGGCATGATGCGCAAGGATGCCACGGCTTGCGAGCAATGGTCGCCGTCGCTGGTGGCTGAATGTGCTTCGCGCCAACTCGGAATTGTAGATGCGCTGTGGCGTGCTCTGCGCCCCGGCGGCTATTTTATTTATAGCACGTGCACATTCAATCCGGCCGAAAACGAGCGCATTGTGGCGCATCTTGTCGACGAGTGCGGCGCTGAATCGGTGGCTGTGCCTGCCCTTGATGTTGCGGGCGTGGCCCACGAGGTGGAGGGCGCATCGCGTTGCTATCGCTTTATCCCCGGGCGAGTGCGCGGCGAAGGCCAATTTGTGGCCATGCTGCGCAAGGACGGAAATTCGCGCCCTATGCGCGTGAAGGATTCCGGCGAATGGCGTCGCAAAGCCCCCGTCGACTATCTCGACGGCGAATTTATGTGGCGCACCGGTGCCGACGGCACAATTATGGCCGCACCGGCCGAGCATGCTGCCTTGATCGAGGCTGTGGCTCGTCGTTGCCACATCGTGAACGGTGGCATCGAAATGGGCACGGTGAAAGGTCGCGACATCGTTCCGGCGCAAGCCCTGGCTCTCTCTACATCGCTTCGGCGCGAAGCTTTTGCCATCGCCGAGGTGGGCCTTGACGACGCTCTCACATATTTGCGGCGCGATGCAATCATAGTGGATGCACCGCGAGGTATCGTGCTGCTTACCTATGCCGGCAATCCGCTCGGCTTTATCAAGAATCTTGGCAATCGAGCCAACAATTTATATCCTGCAAATTGGCGTATCCGTCAGTGATTCGCCGACATTAAAAATCTTTCTCTTAATCTAACCGCGGGTCCACTAACCCCTCGCGGTGCAAATCTTTATGAATTTCAAATATTTCGCTGCAACTATTGCGATTGCTGTGTCCTCCTCGGCTGTGGCCCAGAAGGTGGAACAACTGCGCTTTGGCGACTTTGAGCAATGGGTCACTCGCCATGTACACGAATCTGCCATTATCGGTGGCAAAGATAAAACAATCTATGAAATTGGACCTACGCGCACCATCGACGGCGCTGTGGCGTATGTGCCCCAAGGCGGCACCCCATGGGCCACGTCGAATGTGCTGGCCAAGGTGGCCGGAATCACCAAGACATCGAATGCCGTGTTTCCCGACACTCGCTCGGGTGGCGGCAAATGTGCCAAACTATGCACGCAGATAGAAACTTGTAGAGCCGCCGGCGTGATTAATATCGATGTGGTGGTGGCCGGCACAATGTTTCTGGGCCGAATGTTCGAGCCGATTAAGTCGACATCCGAGCCATATTCAAAAATGGAGATGGGTGTGCCGTTCACCAAGCGCCCGCGTGCATTGAAATTTGATTATCGTCTGTCGATTCCCGACACCGACGAGCGTGTGTATTCGTCGGGTTTCTCGGCCAAGCGCACAATTAAAGGCCACGATAATGCCGAGGTGTTTATTCTGCTGCAACGCCGTTGGGAAGATGAAAAGGGAAATATTTATGCTAATCGTGTGGGCACCGGCCGCCAAAAGTTCACCAAGTCTACTTCAAATTGGGTGAACGGTTATTCTATGACCGTGCACTATGGCGACATCACCCAAGAATCTTTCTATCGCTCGTATATGGGCCTGATTCCCGAGAAGAAAAGCTACTATGCTCGCAATTCTAAGGGTAAAATGGTGCCGGTGAAGGAAGTGGGCTGGGCCGATGCCAACGACGCGCCCACACATATGATTATAATGTTTTCGGCCGGCAGTGGCGAGCCTTATACAGGCACCATCGGCTTGACATTTTGGGTGGATAATGTTGGATTGGTGTATTAAAAATCGCTGAACATCTTGGGCTTGATCACCATGCCCACACGCAGCTGGCTCTTGTGGACCTTGTAGTCGAGCAGGCCTTCGCCGTATCCGTTGTAGTATTGCAAAAAGAAATATTGATTGGATTTGAGCGAGAAGCGATATGCCAAATCTACGATTACATTGTTGCTGATATTCCAGCCCTGGCGCTTTACCAAGGTAATGGCGCCGGTGAATTTTCTGTTGTTTGAGCGGAATTGCACGCTCGTCTGATAAATGCCGCAGTATTTCAGAATATCCTTGTTGTTTACACCGTCGATGATTGGAATCCACACTTTTCCGGCCAGCATCAAGTTGGGGTCAATCACAATATTCGTGGCGAGCGACACCTTGTTCCACGAGCGCGATTGAATGCTGTCGCGGCCATTGCTCTCGTGCTCGATGATTAGGCTCAACTTGCCGATAAAGCGGTCTTTAACAAAAAGCGGCTTGGTGAGGCCGATGCCGGGGTTGAAGTTGAGGTCGGTCATCGGCATCGAATTTTCGAGCACGTTCCAGAAACACTTTTGCGTGTAGAATAGATATAGATATGTGCCGCCGGGCAGCGTGGTGTTGGTGAGGCGCTGCGCAATTGAGATTTGAAATTTTACGTTGGTATTCTCATTGGTGATGCGGTGGCCGATTGTTGGACCAATGATGAAATAGTTGTCTTTGTATAGTCCAAAATATGGCTGATCTTTAAAGTCGCGGCGCACGCTGTCGGGGTTGAAGCGTGTCTCCTCGTTGGCCACAATTTGTGAAAACACCGTGTTTGGCAAGCCTATGGCTAATATAATTAGGCTGAAAATGTATCTAAGTTGTCGCATATCGGCTACAAAGTTACGCAAAATATAGCAAATCCTAATAAAGAATCGACTTTTGGGACAATAAATTAGCCGTAGATGCTATTTTCTACGGCTAAAGATAATAAGGTTGGAGTTGCTCGGTATTAATACTGCTCGTTGGCGTTGGGGAAATCTACCGATTTCACGTCGTCGATATACGAGCCGATAGCATCGTTGATTACGGTGCTGAGGTCGGCATATCGGCGCAAGAATTTCGGTGAGAAGCCCTTGGTGATGCCCAACATGTCTTGCAGCACGAGCACTTGGCCGTCGACGCCCGAGCCGGCACCGATGCCAATCACGGGGATTGAAATTGCCTTTGCCACCTCTTCGCCCAGCTTGGCGGGGATTTTCTCAAGCACCAGCGCAAAACAGCCGATTTCTTCGAGCATCTTGGCGTCGGCAATCAGCTTTGCAGCTTCTGCTTCTTCCTTGGCGCGCACTGCATAGGTGCCAAATTTGTTGATTGATTGTGGGGTGAGGCCCAGGTGACCCATCACGGGAATGCCGGCCGAGAGAATGCGCTCGATAGATTCGCGCACTTCGCTGCCACCCTCAATCTTCACGGCTTCTGCGCCACTTTCTTTCATAATGCGGATGGCCGACGACAGGGCTTCTTTTGAGTTGCCTTGATACGAGCCAAACGGCATATCGCAAACCACAAGCGCACGTTCGGTGCCGTTAACCACGCATTTTGCATGGTAGATCATCTGGTCGAGTGTGATGGAGAGTGTTGTCGGTGCGCCAATCATTACATTTGCGGCCGAGTCGCCCACCAAAATCACGTCGATGCCGGCTTCGTCCACCAATCGGGCCAATGAATAGTCATAGGCTGTGAGCATCGCAATCTTTTCACCACGTTGCTTCATCTCGCGCAGACGGATAGTGGTCACTTTTCGTGCTTTATCTACTGTGTTAGTTGACATTGTTAACTTGTTCTATTGGTTAAAAATTTCGTGCAAAGGTACAGAAAATTTCAAAACTCGCCGTGTTTCAGCGCGAAAAAATGTAACTTTGTGCTGTTTTATGACTTTACCATAAAGAATAATCTATGAAAGTTGTCAATTTTGCAGAAACCCCTTCACTCGTCGGTCAATATCTTATGGAGATGCGCTCTACCCAAATCCAGAGCGACCCCATGCGCTTCCGCCGCAACTTGCAGCGTCTTGGCGAAATTATGGCCTACGAAATTAGCAAAACCCTCACCTATAAAAAAGAGGATGTAACCACCCCGCTCGACGTGGCTCATTGCGACGTAATTGATGAAAAGGTGGTGCTCGGCACTATTTTCCGCGCCGGCGTGCCATTCCATCAGGGATTCCTTGATTTCTTTGATTATGCTGAGAATGCCTTTGTTTCAGCCTATCGCAAATTCAAAGAAAAAGAAAATTTCGACATTCTTATTGAATATTTGGCTTCTCCCCGCCTTGATGGTAAAACCTTGATTCTCTGTGACCCGATGCTCGCCACCGGCGCTTCGATGGAGCTGAGCTATCGTGCATTGCTCACCAAGGGTCAGCCCGCTCGCATCCACCTTGCCTCGGTGATTGCTTCGCGCCAAGCTGTGGAATATTTGCAGACTCGTATGCCCGAGGATGCCACTCTTTGGGTTGGCGTGATTGATGATGAGATTAATTCTCACTCCTACATCGTGCCCGGTCTTGGCGATGCCGGCGATTTAGCCTACGGCACCAAGGAATAAGCCACCACACTTAGCCACGCATCCGTGCCGTTTACATTGATGGCGCGGCTCAATAATATTTCAAAGCCCATCGCACCGCCTTCGGGTGTTGCGACAGTGGCTTTGTTTTTTATATGGCCTATAGGCAAATGAATGTCGCGGCGGAAATCGGCCCCGTCCACTCCGGCGCATTTGTACAGCGCTTCTTTCAGAGTCCATGCTTGAAGTAGCGAGTCGGCATATTCGGCCAATTCCTCCTCGCTCAGCACACGTGCCGCCACTTTTTGCAGTTGCTCGGGCCGCGCTTCCTCTATGTCGATGCCGATAATTCGCGTTGGGTCGAGGGCCACGGCTGCCAAATGCCGTGAATGGCTTATGGATATGTGTGCTGTGTCGGGGCATAATCGCGGCGCTCCGTTGGGCAGGTGGGTCAGCGAGCAGTCGGGCGCCATGTCGGCCAAAATGGCCAAGGTGGCGGCGCGCTCAGCGCTGCGCCGTGTATCGCCGTCGGATATTATGGCAATCTTTATAGTGGTGGAGCCAAGGCAGGGTAGGGTGGTCATAGGCCTAAAGTGGCCATTGCGCGGTCAATGTCGGCGGCAATGGCGTCGATGGTTGGGGTGATAGAATCAATTTCCGACGCAGCGCGTGGGTTGGCCATATACACGGCACCGCTCACCACCATCGAGCTGTCGTCGGTGGCTATGAATTGCAGCGGAGTGGCCGAGCCTTGGCTGCGAGCCACCACAATGCTGTATCCGGCACGATTTGTAAATTCGCGGTTTACGGTGGGGCAATCGCCGGCGTTGAGCAACAGGCGCTCCATGCGGTTGGCTTTAATCTTTGCCACTTCGGCCGGCGTGGTGGGGCTAAAAGTGATGTGCATCGTGGCGCCATACTTTGGATATTTCACGTCGAGCCAGTTGGGGTGGGGCACCGAGTCGATTGCTGCGGCGTTGATGTCCATGCGTATCGGCACATTGGCCGCTTGGCGCATTGTGGTGTCGAGCGTGGCCACTCGTGGAAAGGCCTTTCGACGCGGCACGTCGGCGCCTTGCTCTGTGCAGGCGGCTATCGTGGCTATCAGCGCAAATAGCATTAGATGCAGCGTGGCGCGTGTCATGATTCTTGCACTTGGTCCATCACGCGCACACGCACCTTGGCGATGCGGTGTTCGCTGATTTCAAGAATTAGGAATCGGCAGCGACCATACACCAGCGGCTCCTTGTCCTTCGGGAAATCGCCCTTGATGGCCAGCAGCATGCCGGCAAGTGTCTCCACGTCCTCGGTCATCTCTTTGTAGTCTTCTTCATCAAGACCGGTTATGCGGAAAAAGTCGGTGAGCAGCGTGCGCCCTTCAAATTCGTATGTGTCGTTGCAAAGGCGGCGGTAGGTGGTTTCAGTCACGTCGTATTCGTCGTCGATGTCGCCAACAATTTCTTCCAGCACGTCCTCAAGTGTGACGATGCCGCTGGTGCCGCCAAATTCGTCCACCACCACGGCCAGGTGTTGCTTGCGCTTGCGGAAGTCCTCAAGCAAATCATCAATCATGCGGGATTCCGGCACAAAATAGGGCTCGCGCAGCAGCTTTGTCCAGTCAAAATCGTCGCCCACCTTGCCAATGTAGGGGAGCAAGTCGCGTGCATACAGAATTCCGCGAATATTATCTTCCGAGCCGTCGTGCACCGGCAGGCGCGAATATCCGCTGTCGATCACCACGCGCATCACTTCTCTAAACGTCATTTTCACGTCGAGGTCGGTGATGTCTACGCGCGGAGTCATAATTTCCGAGGCGCGGGTGTCGCCATAGCGCAAGATACCCTCCAATATTTCTTTGTCGCTTGTTGTGGTGTCGGATGTCAGCTCGAGAGCCTGCGACAGATCGTCGGTGGTGATGGCTTGCGCTTGCTTTGTCACAACACGATTTACAATCGCGGTGGAGCCTACCAGCAATTTCGAAGCCGGCCCGAAGATGCTCATCAGCAAGCCCACGCCCGATGCCGAGCGCTTGGCCCATTGCTCGGGATAGTTGGTCGAATACAGCTTGGGCAGAATTTCGCCAAACAGCAAAATCAAAAAGGTGAGAATCACCGTTTGCAGCACAAAGCTCCACACCGGGCTCATCCCGTTGAATATCGGGCCCAGCGCAAAGTTGCACAGCACCACGATTGTCACATTCACCAAATTATTGGCAATAAGAATCGTGGCCAGCAGCTTCTCGGGCTTGGCCAAAAGTTTGCGAATTGTTGGGCCTTGGGGTGTATCGTCGAGATTTTCACACTGAGCTTCTGTCAGTGAAAAAAAGGCTATTTCGCTGCCCGAAACAAATCCCGACACCAGCAGGCACAGGCCTGCTATGATTAAGGCTATTATGCCCGCCGGACTGATTGCTATGCCTTCGAGCGCGGGCGTCGGTTGCTTTATTAGTTCTATAAGCGGCACTATGGCCGGCAATGGATCTATGTCCAAAATCTTTAGATTTAGTTAAACTTCTGAGATATTTGCTGCAAAGTTAATAAAATTCTGCCGCTATACAAGCCTGATTGTCGACTTTTATTAGTATCTTTGCCCGTAATTTACATCAACTTTTCAGTTATGGATATCTTTGACACCGTATCAGCCGATATTAAGACGGCTATGCTTGCTCGCGATAAGGTGCGCCTCGAGGCCCTTCGTGGCATTAAAAAAGAGTTTTTGGAAGCTAAGTCTGCCCCCGGCGCTGCCGGCGAGCTCTCAGATGCCGACGCCCTCAAAATATTGACTCGTATGGCTAAACAGCGCCGTGAGAGTGCCCGCATTTATACAGAACAAAATCGCCCCGACCTCGCCGAAACCGAGCTCGCCGAGGTGGCTGTGATTGAAACATATCTTCCCAAGCAACTTTCCGAAGATGAGCTCCGTGCCGAGCTTAATGCTATTATTGCTCAGGTTGGCGCTAAATCTCCGGCCGATATGGGCCGCGTGATGGGCGTCGCTTCTAAAGCACTTGCCGGTCGCGCTGATGGCCGTGCAATCTCTGCTATGGTTAAGCAATTGCTCGCCGCTCTTTAATTCGATAACCATTCATTTTCATTTTATATATGCTCACTCTGCAGCAAATCAAAGCCGATCCCGAGCGCATTATCGCTCGCTTGGCTGTTAAGGGTTTCGATGGCCGTGAACCCATCACCCGCGTGCTCGAGCTCGACGACCAACGTCGTGCCCTCCAACTTCAAAACGACAACGCCGCCGCTTCGCTCAATAAGCTCGCCGCTTCTATCGGCGCAAACATGAAAGCCGGCAACGTCGAACTTGCCAATCAGGCAAAGGCCGAAGTGGCCACCCTCAAGCAATCTCAAAAGCAAGTGGCCGATCAGCTGGCTCAAACCGAAACAGCTATTCGCGACATCCTGCTTAATGTCCCCAATATCCCTTGCGATATGGTGCCAGAAGGCCGCACAGCTGCCGACAATGTTGTCGAAAAAACCGGTGGCCCGATGCCCAACCTCGGCGAAGATGCTCTCCCCCACTGGGACCTTGCCAAGAAATACAACCTTATCGACTTCGACCTCGGCGTGAAAATCACCGGTGCCGGCTTCCCCGTATATCTCGGCAAAGGTGCTAAGTTGCAACGTGCCCTCATTCAATTCTTTCTCGACCGCGCTTCTGCCGCTGGCTATCTCGAGGTGCAACCGCCCTATGTAGTGAACGAGGCTTCGGGCTACGGCACCGGCCAACTCCCCGATCAAGAAGCTCAAATGTATGTGGCCACTCTCGACAACCTCTACCTCATCCCCACTGCCGAAGTGCCCGTCACCAACCTCTATCGCGACGTAATCATTCCCGCCGACCGTCTCCCAATCAAAAATTGCGCCTATTCTGCATGCTTCCGTCTTGAAGCCGGTAGCTACGGCAAAGACGTGCGCGGGCTCAACCGCCTGCACCAATTCG
>CAZRCU010000063.1:0-11653 GCA_964598685.1 uncultured Bacteroides sp. | reverse complement strand
CCACCGCGGAGAATCCAACCGGTAGCAATCGCACATTGACATTTTGGAAAATAACACCTGCCAGTAGGGATGCACTGTATATCAGCACAATGGTTCGGTTGCGTCCCTTGGCGCGGCTCAAAAAAACACCCGCGTCACCTTGGTGGGTAGCGCGGGCTATATAGAATTAGTAATATACTTATTCGGCAGCCTCTTCAGCTTCGGGCTGAGCTTCTTCGGCATCCTTAAAATCGGTGATGCCGGCGGCAAGAAGCAGGTTGTACCATTGGAAAAGCTTGCGGATATCGGTGGTGTAAACACGGTCGCGATCAAAATCGGGCAGAATTGTGCCGAAATATTCGCGCAGGGCAGCGTCGTCGGCAAAGCCCTTCACATCAACGGCCTGGCAATTGGTCTTTTCCTTAACGAGCTCAAACACATCGGCCAAGGGAATATCATCACCGGTGGTGTAGATTGCAATATCGCTAAGAGAAATCACCTTGTCGTGAACATAGGCGGGGGTGCGCTTACCGGTGCTCAACGATTCAACGATGAGCATATTGCGGCCACGGCTCACTAGTTTGAAGAGGCCGGGCTTGCCTGCTATAGAAAGGATAGTCTTAATCATTTTCGAGAAAGTTATTATTTTTGCTTGCAAATTTAGTAAAAATCGCTCAATCGGTCGACATATATTTTGTAACTTTGTGGGCAATTTACACTTTTTTTTGATTATGTGGCGATTCATACAACGTATAATTCAATTGATTCTCTCGCCGGCGCGTGGGTGGGAAGATATTTCTGCCGCCGTGCAGCGTCCCGAAGATATTGAACGCAATGGATTTTTTCCGTGGATAGGCATTGTTGCCGCCTCGGAATTTCTGCCTCTTTTCTATAATCCCGAGCTCTCGTTTTTCACTGCTTTGTTATCGGCAATCGCAGTGGGCGGCGCAATGTTTGCCTCGCTATTCCTCAGCAAATTGTTTTTAGATATCACAATATATCGCAACGTCGACGCAAATATCAGCGCTGTAAAGTTGCACACATTTGCCATCTATCTGCTGGCAATCAATGGATTGTTCATAATATTTGACAATGCCATGCCGGCGTCGATGACCTTTCTGCACTTTTTGCCGCTAATCTCGATTTTGGTGATTGTAAAATCTGCAACATATCTGGGCATCCGATCCGACAACATGATGACTTTCCTCGGAATCAGCATTATTGCCCTTATTATTATCCCCGTACTACTCACCGCCTTGCTGCGCATTATAATATGATTCGGCTATGAAAATGAAATTTAAAGAAGTAAATATCAAAAATCGTCGTGCCACGTTCGACTATGCCATCGCCGATACTTACACCGCAGGCATCGTGCTCACCGGCACTGAAATCAAGTCGATTCGTATGGGCAAGGCTTCGTTGGTCGACACATTCTGCTATATCAACGATGGCGAGGTGTGGGTGAAAAATATGTATGTGGCCGAATATTTCTATGGCACCTACAACAACCACACCGAGCGTCGCGACCGCAAGCTGCTGCTAAACCGCAAGGAAATCAGCGACATTGGCAAACTGGCCTGCACACCAGGCTACACCATTGTACCGCTGCGCCTCTTTATCAGCCAACGCGGCTACGCAAAATTGGTGATTGGCGTGGCTCGTGGCAAAAAGGAATACGACAAGCGCCAAAGCATAAAAGAGCGCGACGACAAGCGTGAACTTGCCCGCGCCATGATGAAATAATTATTTACCGACTATTTTATTGTATCGAATCGGGGAGCTGCGACAGCTTTTCCTGCAAATGGGTTATCTGATTTTGCAGATGCTCGCGACGCGCCTCGGCCGATTTATGCTGCTGCACAGCCATTGCATATTGCCATGTGCGAACAAAGGCTTGCAACTGCTTGCCATCAAGCGTCACAGCCGCTTTTCCCTTCGAGCCGTTGAGGATTAGCTTGGCCGGCGCAGTGGCAGAGCCCAGTGCCGCCACCAAATCAGCCACATTCTCCTGCGATAAGGTCATTATTTCCGAGCTTTCCACAGCCAGAGATTGATCACCCGTGCGAGTCGACACCGAGCCATAGCTCAACCCATTGAGCCCGATTTTCTTGCCATTAAGATTCACGGCAATAAAGAAATAGCCCTTGTCGTCGACACGAGGTTGCACCGAGGTAGCAGCCATCTCGCGACCTGTATAGACCGATTTGTCCACATAATAGCCATCGGTGCCGGCAATCCCCACAAATTTGAATTGCGACTTCAGCGAATCAGACGTGGCCTGAGTCTTCACAAAATCCACCTCGTTAATCGCCAACGAATCGTAAGCAATGCTCTGCAAAGCCTCGAGACGCATACGTGTGCCGGCGCGACGCTGAGCCACACATTCGCGATACGACCGATCGAGGGAATCCAGCGTTGACACAACGCCTTGATAATCGCGGGCATCCATTTGCTGCCGCGCTGTAGCGATAAGCGAATCCGCTATTTCCGAGCGTGATGAATCTCCCGAGCATGAGCCCATGCCAAATGCAGCGGCGATAAGCGCCACCGCCAATATTTTATGCTTGTTGCACATCTTTTACACCTTTCACTGTTTTAATTTTGGTAATAAGTTGATTAAGCATCTCGCGGTTTGTGATACCGATAATCACAAATCCCTGGAAAAGCCCGCCATTCGATTCAATTGAGATGTTTCGCAATGTGGTGGAGCTCTCCTTATTTATAATAGATGATATCTTGGTGACTACGCCCACATCGTCGCGGCCCACGATGCGCAATGTGACAGCAAATTGCGCGCCGATTTTGCCGCTCCAGCGTGTATTAATCACGCGATATGGATAGCGTTCTCTGATATTGGCCGCGTTAGGGCAATCATTGCGGTGGATCTTAATCACGCCCTCGGCCGATATGAAGCCAAACACATCGTCGCCATAGATAGGATTGCAGCAGCGCGCCAAGCGATAATTAATACCCTTGATGCCCTCGCCGATTATCACCACATCACTGCTTTCGCGGCCGGTATCGGCATTTTCGGGATGCTGATGCAGCACAAATGTATCAGCCGAGGCCGGCGCAGGCTCATCTGTCGGCTTGCGGTCGGCATCCAAATAGGCATCGATCACGGCGTTTACATCCAATCTGCCATCCGATATTGCGCTATAAAATTCGGTGATGGTTTTATAGCCCATTTTCTTGACCAAACGCGACACTGCGGCATCATCAACATCAATCTTGCGATTCTTGAATCTGCGCAACATCATCTCCTTGCCAAGCTGTCCGGCTCGCGACTCCATTTCCTTGAGCGACACTCTGATTTTGCTGCGAGCCTTTGAAGTAACTACGATATTGAGCCAATCTTGCTTAGGCTGCTGCGAGGGCGATGTGAGGATTTCCACCGTATCGCCGCTCTGAAGCTTATAATTGATTTTCTGATTTTTGCCATTCACACGGCCTCCTGTACATTGCGAGCCGATTTTGGTGTGAATATGAAATGCAAAATCAAGCAACGTAGAGCCCAGCGGCAACTTATACAAATCGCCCTTGGGAGTGAACACAAACACCTCTTTATCATAGATATCCATGCGCATATTGCGCATCAACTCCAGCGGGCCCGAATCTGCTGTCTCCAAAATATCGCGCACATTGTTCATCCACGCGTCCAGGTTGGTCTCGCTCTTAATGCCCTTATATTTCCAGTGGGCGGCAAGACCCTTTTCGGCAATAAGGTCCATGCGGCGAGTGCGGATTTGCACCTCCACCCAGCGTTGGCCGGGGCCATAGACGGTGATGTGCAGCGACTCATAGCCGTTGCTTTTCGGTATGCTAATCCAATCCTTCATGCGCGATGGATTGGGCTGATACATGTCGGTAATAATGGAATAAGCCAGCCAGCAATCGCTCTTCTCGTGCAGTTCGTCAGAGTCAAGCACAATACGAATGGCAAATAGATCGTAGATGCCGTCAATATCGTTTTTCTGCTTCTTCATCTTATTCCAAATCGAATATATCGACTTGGTGCGGCCCTTAATCTCAAATTTCAGACCCGCAGCCTCAAGCTTTTGCTTCACGGGAGCAATAAAATCAGCGATATAAGTGTCGCGGCCCGCCTTGGTCTGATTGAGCTTATGAGCAATCATTGTATAGGTGTCGCGGCGCGTATATTTCAGCGACATATCCTCAAGCTGCGATTTCACAGCATAGAGGCCCAAGCGGTGGGCAAGCGGTGCATACAGATAATTAGCCTCATAGGCCACCGAGTTTACAGCCTCTTGATCGGGATGATGATTGATGGCATGCATCAGCGTCAGACGGTCGATAATCATAATAATGATTACACGAATATCCTCGGCAAATGTGAGCAATAGCTTGCGAAAATTATCACTTTCAACAGATGGTGCTTTTGCATAGACCGACGACACCTTGATCAATCCCGACACCATGCGGGCCACATCGTCGCCCCACTCCTCAGTGATCTGCTCATGCGTCATAAAACCATGGCGGCAGGGGTTGAACAGCATTATGGCTATCGACATATTGCGGTCAGGGCTAATCTCTTCACAAAGCGCTTGAGCTGTAGCTAAAGCACGGCACACGGTGTTGATACCAAAACGATCGCGATGATAAAATCCGCCATCCACGGCACGCTGCATGGCGGCGCGCATCTTGGCAAAATCTTCGGCTGTGGCCAATGCCCCCAGCTTATGCGCAAGCGAGCGATAGTAGCTTACCAACCGCTGCCGCTCTCCATCATTAAAAGTCAATAGCTCCATTGTGTTAATAGATAATATTGGATAACCTTGGCAAAGGTACAAAAAAGCACTTAGATATTTCGCACACCATCGCACAAATTATCTAAAATATGCTCACCAAATCGGGGACGCCGGCGGATTATATCGGCAGGGTGTTGAGCTGCTCAATGTAATCGAGAAGCTCGTTGCGGCCGCGATGGTCTTCCGACGACGTGGCAAATACCGGCGGCAATTCTTCCCAGCTTTCTTTCAGAGTAGCGCAATATGATGCAACTGATTTCTTTGCGGCAACCGACGACAGCTTGTCGAGCTTGGTAAATACTATTGAAAACGGCACGCCGTTCTCGCCAAGCCATTCCATAAACTCGAGGTCAATTCGCTGTGGCTTGTGACGAGAGTCGATTAGCACAAAGAGATTTGTCATCTGCTCACGATTCAGAATATAGTCCTTGATCATGCGCTCCAATCGCACACGATCATCCTTGCTGCGCTGGGCATAGCCATAGCCGGGCAAATCCACAATATACCAATCCTCGTTGATAAGAAAATAATTCAACAGCATGGTTTTGCCTGGCGTCGACGAGGTCATTGCCAACGACTTGCGACCCGTTAGCATATTGATTAGCGACGATTTACCCACATTTGAGCGTCCGATAAAGGCATATTCATGACGTGGGGTGTCGTTGGGGCATTTTGCCGCCGACGGGCTGCTTATAGCAAATTTAGCCGAATTGATTATCATCTGAGTTGGTCCAATATTTTTTTGGTTATAACCGGATTTCGGTGCAAATTTAGCTATTTATGGCCGGATTTTCACAATTAATCGCTAACTTCGAGAAAATTTTAATACCATGACATTAGATGAATATCAAGCCGCGGCGCTGAGCACCGCCATTTATCCTACAGAGCACCGCATCGTCTACCCCGCCCTCGGCCTGAGCGGCGAATCGGGAGAGGTGGCCGACAAAATCAAAAAAGTGATTCGCGACCATCACGCAGAATTTTCCGAACAGCAACGCCGTGATATTGCCATAGAACTTGGCGACGTATTATGGTATTGCGCCGCAATGGCCCGCGACCTTGGCTTCTCGCTCGATGAGGTGGCTCAAATGAACGTAGACAAGCTAAAATCGCGACACCAACGTGGCGCAATACATGGCAGCGGCGACAACCGATAGCCGCATAGTGCCGCTTTTACTTCATAAGCTCATAGATGGCACGTGTCTCTGTGGACGTTAGCGCCATATAGCCGCCGAATTTCGCGCCCTTATTTTCGTGGAGCTTTGCCACAAGCGTGTCAATGTCGGGGTTGTCAATACCAAGCTCGGCAAAGGTGGTGGGCATTCCTATCGAGCGATAGAATTTGCGCAGCGCCTCAATTCCCTGAAGAGCCACGGCCTTATCATCCGTGCCGACAATATCGAATAAGCGACGAGCCATTTGGGCCACTTTAGCCACGCGATGATTGGCCATAAAGGTCATCCACGCAGGGTTCACCACCGCCAGACCGGCACCATGTGTAACGCCATACACTGCGCTGATTTCGTGCTCCATTGCATGGCTCACCCAATCCTCTACTCGGCCACAGCCACACACGCCATTATGCGCCAGCGTTCCTGCCCACATGATATTTGCGCGAGCCTCATAATCATTGGAATTAGCCAACACCTTGGGAGCTTCGGTCATTATCGCGCGCAGCAAGCCTTCGGCCACACGATCGGTCACTTCCACATTATCCGTAGGCGAATAATAACGTTCAAATATATGCGCCATCATATCCACGATGCCTGCGGCCGTCTGATACGGCGGCAGCGTCATGGTGAGCTCCGGATTAAGCAACGAGAATTTAGGACGAAGTGCAAAATCGGTGCGCAGACTGATTTTATGCATACCATCGAGCTTGGTGATAACTGAATTGCCCGAGCCTTCACTGCCCGCAGCCGGAATAGTGAGCACTACGCCCACCGGCAGCGCCTGTTTAATCACAGCCTTACCTGCCCAAAAGTCCCAGAAATCGCCGTCATACACAGCGCCGGCGGCAATAGCCTTGGCAGTGTCAATCACCGAGCCGCCACCCACAGCGATAAGGCCATCCAGATTATTTCGGCGCACAATATCAATGCCCTCATAGACACGATCGTCGGTAGGATTGGGCTTAATGCCTCCAAGTTGGCAATATTCAATTCCTGATTCAGATAGCTTGCCACATACGCGGTCGAGCAAACCGCTGCGCACAGCCGATCCTCCGCCATACACCACAAGCACACGATGCATGCCCACAGCCAATGCCATGGCGCCTACATTCAGCTCAGCTCCACGGCCAAATTCATAGCGTGTGGGAGTGCAATATGAGAAATTTATCATAACTATATTCGCTTTTAAATTTGTGTAATGCAAAGATAGCGACTAATCACAACATTTCATAATCCAATTTATCCGAGAATATTTCGTAACTTTGCACAGATAAACTAAAAACGAAATATTGACGTGTCAAGAAAACGCAAGCCCTACCCCCTGCTTGAGGGTGTTGAAATAAAGGACGTAGCGGCCGAAGGCAATGCTTTGGCTCGCGTCGACGATATGGTGGTGTTCGTGCCTTATGGTGCGCCAGGCGATATCGTGGATATTCAGATTAGAAAAAAACGCAAATCTTATGCCGAAGGCGTGATTACACGAATTGTAACTCCGTCGGATCGTCGCGTGGAGCCACGTTGCGAGCATTTCGGCGTGTGCGGCGGTTGCCGTTGGCAACATTTGCCCTACGATTTGCAATTAAGCTGCAAGCAGCGCCAAGTCACCGATGCCTTGCAGCGCATAGCCAAGGTGGAGCTACCCGAGATTTCGCCAATCAAAGGCTCTGAAAACATCTGGGAATATCGCAACAAGATGGAATACACATATTCCAACCGCCGCTGGCTCACTACCGAGCAAATGAATTCCAACGAAGTGTTTGACGACCGCGATGGCGCCGGTTTCCATATCTCGGGAGCTTTTGACAAGGTGTTGGACATCAATCGTTGCTACCTTCAGGATGATTTGTCAAATCAATTGCGCCGATTCGTAAAAGAATATGCCAAGCAACAAGGCTACACATTCTACGACCTTCGCGAGCAACATGGCCTGCTGCGCACACTAATGGTGCGTATGGCATCGACGGGCGAAATTATGGCCGTAATGTCGTTTGGCGAGGACAACCCCGAGGCTATCAAAGATGTGATGGATGCCATTGCAGCCAAATTCCCGCAAATCACATCTCTATTATATGTGATCAATCTAAAGGTGAACGACACTATCACCGACCAAGAAATATTGGTGCACTCAGGACGCGAATATATCGAGGAAGAAATGGAAGGACTGAAATTCCGCGTTGGTCCGAAATCGTTCTACCAAACCAACTCGCGCCAAGCCTACGAGCTCTACAAAGTGGCTCGCGAATTTGCCGACCTTAGCGGCAATGAGCTGGTCTACGACCTTTACACCGGCACCGGCACAATTGCCAATTTTGTCAGCCGCCAAGCACGCCACGTGATCGGCATTGAATATGTGCCCGAGGCCATTGCCGACGCAAAAGTAAATTCTGAAGTCAATGGCATTAAAAACACTGAATTTTATGCCGGCGACATGAAGGATGTGCTCACCAACGAATTTATCGAAATCCATGGCCGTCCGGATGTAATGATAGTCGACCCTCCACGCGCAGGCATGCACGGCGATGTGGTGGATGTAATATTAAACGCCTCGCCTCGCCGCATAGTGTATGTGAGTTGCAACCCCGCCACTCAGTCACGCGACCTCGCGCTGCTCGATTGCAAATATCGCGTAGTGGCAGTGCAACCGGTGGATATGTTCCCTCACACCCACCATGTGGAAAATGTTGTTAAGCTTGAGCTGAGAGAGCAGAATTGAAAAAACGCGGGTCATCGGTGACTTCGTCGCCGATGAACGCGGGCTTCTCAAACTCCGTATCCTCGCTCGGAATCTCAATTTCGGCCACAACCAAGCCGTGCAAATTGCCGCCAAATTCATCCACCTCCCACTTCAAGCCATTTTCGGCCGGCACGATGAAGCGGCGCTTAGAGATTATTCCGGAGCGGCACGACGAATCAAGCAATGCATGAGCGGCAGATTCAGTGATGGGATACTCCCACTCGTTGCGCACAGCGCCCACATTGCGCGATTTGATTGTTATAAATCCGTTGTTTCCTGCCAAGCGAACACGCACAGTGCAATCAGGATCGGTGCTAATGTAGCCTTGAGCGATTTCAATGATGCCTGTGGCCAGTGCACGATACGAATCGTTTACAACTAAAAATTTACGTTCAATCTCCTTTGACATAACTCTAAAAATTGGATTCAATCGCAAAATTACAATACTTCAGACGAATAATTGTCATCTTCGCGCTAATTTTTATTAGCGAGCACCTTTGTGCGGCGTCCGGCAGCTATTTCGTTAGAGGTATTGTGCGAGATTCCATCAGTAATGAGCCACTGGGATATGCCTCGGTGGTGCTGCCAAGCACAGGCCGCGGCGTTGTGGCCGATGAAAACGGCATCTTTGAAATCACAGTACCTGAGACTGCCAAGGTGCTGCAAGTGAGTTGTGTGGGCTATCGCCGCAAAGATGTAAAGCTGAAGCGCACTCAGCTGAATATGTTTGCCGTCTATCTTAGTCCGGAGACCACTCAGCTGCGCGAGGTGGTGGTGGGCAAGAGCAAATACTCCAAGAAGAATAATCCTGCCGTGGATTTTCTCAATCGGCTAAAAAGCAAAGCTAATTCTATCGACCCGCTACGCAACGACTATTATTCATTCGACCGCTACGAGCGAATCACAATGGGCCTTGACAATTTCACCACCGAGGGCAATAGCTTGGTGAGCCAATTTCCTTTTCTAATTGAGCACGTCGACACCTCGGAAATTTCAGGTAAGCCCTACCTCACCTTAATGGTGAAGGAAAAAAATTCGCGCCAAAACTATCGCAGAAAGCCAAGCGCACAGCGCGAGATTGTGGACGGGCAACGCTCGGTGGGCATTGACGAAATCACCAGCCACGCCACTATCGGCACTTTTATCGACGACGCACTTCCCGAAATCGACCTGTATCAAAACGACATCACTCTGCTACAAAATCGCTTTGTAAGCCCGCTAAGCCGAGTGGCAGCCGATTTCTATAAATTTTATCTTACCGACACTATCACAATGGGCGATGAGCGATTGATTGTGCTATCGTTCTACCCCCACAATCATGCAGTGTTTGGATTCATGGGCCATGTGTATGTACCCGAGGGAGATTCCACCATGTTTATTCGTCGCGTGGAGATGTACACACCCCGCGATATAAACTTGAATTTTATTGATAATCTATCAATATCACAGACCTATGAACGTGCTGCCGACGGATCGCGATTAAAAACCGCCGATGATATTGCGGTAGAGCTAAGCGTTGCCGGCAAAGGAGCAATGTTTATGCGCCGCACCAGTCGCTATGCCAACCATTCATTTGAGCCAATTGCAGATAGCATATTCGAGGGCGGCGGCAAAGTGGTGGCCAACAGAGGCTCGGCCAAGCGCGATTCTATTTATTGGGACCACGCCCGCCTGAGCGCTATATCGCGCGGCGAGCGCAAGGCCGACCAACTGATGCCACGTCTGCGCCAAAACAAGCTCTTCTATTGGGGCGAAAAAGTGATTCACACCCTATTCTCGGGATATATTACCACGGGAAATCCAAGCCCGTTCGACATCGGCCCGGTCAACGCCATGATGAGCTACAACACGGTGGAAGGCCTGCGCTTGAGAGCCGGCGGCATGACTATGGCACAGCTGTCGCCACGTTGGTTTGGCCGTTTCTACGCAGCATACGGATTTCGCGACCACCGCTGGAAATATGGTGTAGAAGCTGAATACTCGTTTATCGACAAGGAGCACCATTCGCGCGAATTTCCGATGCAGTCGCTCCGACTCACCTCGAGCTACGACATCGACCACCCGGGCCAAGACTATCTATTTACCACACCCGACAATATGGTGTTATCACTAAAGCGCATGAGCGACGACCGTGCAGTCTACACACGACTGAATAAGTTGGAATTCATCTTTGAGACGCTCGACAATTTCTCGGTGTGCGCCGGCGTGTCAAACGTTTGGCGTGAGAGTGCGCCAACCATGCCGCTACTTGATGGCTATGGCAATCAGATCGACCACTACACGCAAAACAACGTGGAGTTAACGCTGAGATATGCGCCCGGCGAAAAATTTTATCAAGCCCGCTCATATCGTTTCCCGGTGAACCTCGACGTCCCGGCAGTCACAATCAAGCACACCTATGCGCCCAAGGGCGTTGCCGGCACACGTTATGGTGTAAACTCCACCAAACTCGACATTCAGAAGCGCTGGTGGATGTCGGCATGGGGCTATCTCGACACCTTTGTAAGTGGCTCTCACGTATGGGGCTCGGCTCCTTTCCTAAGCCTTGCCATTCCCACGGCCAATCTATCCTATATCATTGAACCGGGCTCGTTTGCGCTGTTAAATCCGATGGAATTTATATTGAGCTCGTGTGTATCGGCCGACATCACATATTGGGCCAACGGCGCAATTCTGAATTATGTGCCCTACGTAAAGAATCTAAAGCTGCGCGAAGTGTTTGCTTTCCGCGGATTTTGGGGCAACCTATCATCTTCGGCCAATCCGGCACTTCACCCCGAACTGCCTCAACTGCCTCAAGGCAGCAATGTGGAGCGCATGAATCATGGGCCTTATATGGAAGCATCGGTGGGTATAGAAAATATTTTTAAGGTGTTGCGCGTCGACTATGTTTGGCGTCTCAGCTATCGCGATGTACCATATGAAATCGACCGCCACGGCGTGCGCATCGCCGTGCATGTCACATTTTAATGTCTAAGGCACTTTTTTGCAAGTTTTTT
>CAZRCU010000062.1:0-11659 GCA_964598685.1 uncultured Bacteroides sp. | reverse complement strand
TTTGAGCCCAAAGCATACGAGCTGCACGGAATTTTGCAAGCTCCATGAAGTAGTTGGACGAAACGCCCATATTGAATTTAATGCGAGAAGCCACTGTGTCAACGTCCACACCTGCCTCGGTGAGCAGTGTGAGCCAGTCAGCGCCCCAAGCCAATGCGTAGCCCAGTTCTTGGTAGATATATGCGCCGGCGTTGCAGAGCATTTCCGAGTCAACGGCCAGCACTTTCAGCCCTGCCACGGGAGCGGCGATATTCAAAATCTCTTTGGCTGTTGCAATAGCAGCGGCTACGTCAATATCTTTGCCATGCTTCAGAGCCGGGCGAAGTGGATTGTAGTCGATTGAGCCGCGGAATGTATCGGCTGCATTGTTGTCAACGATGTATTTTACAAGGTTGGTGGCGAGTTCGGCAGCTTTGCGTGGGCAGCAAGTAAAGTTGATTTCTACAGCGCCAAGCACGATGTCTTTGAGCAAAGTGGCAAGAGTTTCATAGCCGGGGTCTTCAACTTTGAAGCCCAGAGAAGTTACGCCTTTGTTGAGAACGTCGAGCGCTGTTTCGTTAGCTTTTACAGGGTCTGCGTCAAGAATTTCTTGGCGAGTGAGCCAATCATTTTCGGTGCGAGTTCCGCGGATATAAGGGAATTCGCCGGGGAGAGAATTAGTAGTTTTAAGGTCGGCGATGTCTTCGGCGCGGTAGATAGGCTGTACGTTGAAGCCTTCGTTGGTGCGCCAGACAAGTTTCTTTTCAAAGTCGGCGCCCTTGAGGTCTGCCTCGACTTTAGCGCGCCATTCGTCGTAGGTCACGCCGGGAAACATGTCAAACAGTTTTTCTTTCTTTTCTGCCATAACTGGTTAGTTATATGAATTGAGGTATTTTAAAAGTCTTTGTTAGGAGCTTATAATTTGTATGCGCATGGTATCGCATGGCAAAGGTAGTTAAAAAAATGCACTTACGCGAGAATAAAGAATATTTTCTTTATTTCCGCGTAAGAAAAAAGGTTAAAAATTAGGTTAATCTGCTACATGCGCCATTTATATGTGCTTGACACCAATTTCCCCAAATCAAATTTTCCGTTGACGTGTACCAGTATAAAGTCTTTTTTTCCGTAATTTAAGATGATAAGTCGATTGCCGTAAATAGTGCCACCATTATCTTCATCGGTGTTGCTCTCCGGTAAAGATATCAGCAGTTTCATCCGATAATCTTCGTCGTCTTTTGATTCCATAATAGTCGACATGCCCAAATTCTCAATTATCTGTTCGCATTTGGGTAAAATTGCTGTTATAGTGCCGGCATTTTCACACGTTATTATTTCTATTGAGCTGATTTCGTTGATGAAATCGCTGCTACCGCCCAAGTAGGGGATTGATGGTTGGGCGTCCATGGTTTTAATCAACGTAGACCCGATGAACGTAGACGTTACATTTTTTGTGGATGCCACTGTGTCGAAGAGTCGTTGCTGCGCATTCACCACGGCTATGCTCATTATAAGCAGTATTGATGCTATTAGTCTTTTCATTGTTCAAAATTTATTATATGATCCACATATGATATGCATTTAATCGATGAATTTATGGCTCGCTCGGCCGAGGCTAATTGGCGGCTCGATTCACCGATGGAATTGTCGAGCATTTCCATTACTTGCTGTGCGATGTACAAAGCTTCCACGCTGTCGGTCACAATATAGATATTGGGTTCGGCAATCTCCTCGTCTTGTGGCGCTTGCACCGCTGCTGCGCGTCTTTTTGGCTCGGCTTTCGCAATTGCGGCCTGCGGCTCGTCTTGCTGCACAATCTCTGCCGGCGCTGCAATTGTGTCTACCTTGGCATAAATCTTGCTCGCTGGCGTGGTGGCAGGCACGGCAATGTCTTCGTCGGCTCGATTTATCGTGATAAACGCGCCTACTATGGCTGCCGCGCAAGCCGCAGCCGCCGCACAGCGTGTCAGATAAACCAAAAATTTGCTGCGTTGTCTCTCGTGGCCGCAAGTGGCTTCGAGGATCTTGTCTTCGAGGTCGTCGGGCACTGCCGCGCTTTTCTGAGCCTTAATTGCAAGTATTATACGTTTGTCGGCTTCGAGGTCGCTTGGCAGATTGTCGGCGGCCGATAGCCTCGTGGTCAGCTCCGCTTCGTCACTCGCAGTGGCCGAGCCTGCATACCACGCTGCAATTAGCTGCCTGATACGATCTATATTATTTGAGTTTGAAGGAGTCATGACGTTAATTTTATGTATAATTCTTTTATTTTATGTCGGCCTCGGCTTAGCAGTTGCCTCACATTGGCTTGGCTGTATCCTGTAATTGTAGCAATTTCTTCAATCGTCTTATCCTCGAAAGAACTGAGCTTTACCACAGTCTTCTGCCCTTGTGGCAGTGTCTCGATTATGCGGTTTATGATTTCGATGTCGCCAATATCTTTTGCCGCGACAGGTGGGTCGGCTACAGCGTCGATCTGACATTGATTGGCCGTGCTGCGCTTGCGAATTATATCTATCGCCGACCGCTTTAGGCAAGTGAATGCATAAGCCTCGATTGAATCGAGCTTGTCCAACGAATTGCGATTGTTCCATAGGCCCACCATGGCGTTTTGCACAGCATCGGCGGCGTCGTCAGAATTTTCAAGCATGGCCGCTGCAACGCTGAACATTCGGCGATACAGCGGCACTATTTTTGCTTTAAATTCTGTGTTGTCCATCTTAGATTAGTCGATACTTTTTGCTGTTCTAAATAATTGACGGACCAACCTAAGATTTGTGACAGAAAAAATGAAATTTATGCAATAAAAAATGCTTTCATCGCTGCTATCATGTCAGTGTGGTCTGATAATGAGGCTGTTTCGCGAGCCGAGTGCATCGCCCACAGCGGTGAGCCCACGTCCACGCCGCGCAGTGGCAGCTGCGATGTGAGTATGTTGCCAAGCGTTGAGCCTCCGGCCACGTCTGAGTGGTTCACAAAGTATTGACACTTCACGCCGGCATTCTCGCACAATGCTTTAAACACGGCGGCCGAGTCGGCATCGGTCATATACTTGCAATTGGCGTTGATTTTGATAACAGGCCCTCCGCCCAGGGTGGGGTGGTTGGTGGGATCTTGCTTCTCGGCGTAGTTGGGGTGCACGCCGTGGGCATTGTCGGCCGACACCATGAATGAGCGGTCGATTGCTCTCATATAATCTTGCTCTGAGGCACCTCTGGCTGCAAATATTCGGCGCAGGATGTAATCGAGGATTGGCGATGCGGCGCCTTGCTTAGTCCCCGAGCCTGTCTCTTCGTTGTCGAAGATTGCCAGCACGCGTGTGGCATTATCCGCTGAATCGGCTGTATCGAGCATGGCGCACAATCCGGCGTGAACCATCGACAAATCATCTAATCTGCCCGAGGTGATATATTCGCCGTTAAGCCCCACGATGCTGGCGCGTGTGGTGTCAAACAGCGACAAATCATAATCGAGAATGTCGCCTTCGGCCACATCAAGTTTCTCGGCCACCAATCGTGAGATTAGGCCCTGAGCTTGCTGCTTCTCGGCCACTTTGCCAAGCACCGGCAGCATATCTTTCTGCTTCGACAGCGGATTCCCGTCGTTGACGTTGCGGTTGAAGTGAATCGCAAGATGAGGAATAGTGAGCAAATGGCGGTCGAATTTTATTAATCTATGCTCGGGATACAGCGGATTATCTGAGCGCAGAATCACACGTCCGGCCAGCGACAGTGGGCGGTCAAACCATGTGTACAATATCGGGCCGCCATATACCTCGGTGTTGAGCTTCACGATATTGCCGTCGCACACAATCTCGCAATTCGGCTTTACGCGGAATCCCGGCGAATCGCTGTGGGCCGCTATAATCTTGAATGGCGACGAGTCTTCGCCAAGACCCACAATGAATGCAAATATGGCCGAATCATTTTTTGTGACATAGTAGCGGCCGCCGGGTACCAAGTCCCATTCATCGGCCATTTTAAGCTCTTTGAAACCAGCCTTTGCCAAATGGCCCTTCACGGTTTCCACTGCCCAGAAATTCACAGGCGAGGCATCCAAAAATGATGCTAAATCGTTGTATGCTTTCATAGCTCGTAGCGTATTTTATTGAGAGGTCGCATTACGTTGCACAAAATCTGACCCCAATAGTATCTGAAATCTTCGCTCACTGCGGCCAGCGCATCCTCGGCCAGCTCGTCGGGCGCATTTCTCACTGTCTCCAAGAAATTGTAAAACACTTGAAACAGGTCGGCCAATTGCTCGGCCACGCTCGCGCCAATCGGGGTGTCGCTGTATTTCATATCGTTTTCAAACACTTCGAGATACGTGTCGTGCTCGCCCAGTAATGCTTCCATTGTGCGGCGCACCGAGTCGTAATCGCTTTCTTCAAGGCTTGATTCGATAAAGCCGTCGGCCTCTGATGCAGATGTGGCCACGTCGGTTGCTGCGATATAAATCCTCGGCAACAGCTTTGTGATTTTGGCTACGAAGTCGGCCGGCTCGGCTGTCTGTGCGTTTTCTATTTCCGAGCAATATTCGTTGCACAGTGCAATAAATGCCAGCGAATTATTAGATAGGGCCATATTAGGTTATTTATAGAGTTTGTGGTCGATAATATATTTGTTTACGCCGTATGGCAGAAAATAGCTCACGTCTCTGCCGCGTGCCACCGCATTGCGAATAAATGTGCTGGAAATGTCCACCAACGGAGCATCTACCAATTCCATCCCGTCCACTATGCCGCTTGTCACCGGGTAGCCCGGACGTGGATACACTATCACGCCAAACTCGTCGAGAATCCGTTGATAGCTGCGCCACTTATCAAAGATTGCCCAATTGTCGCTGCCGATAATTAGCTTAAACTTGTGCATCTTATGGCGCTTGGCCAATATATCAAGGGTGTCAATAGTGTACGACGGTCGCGGCATTGACAGCTCAATATCGCATATATCCAGATTTTGGCTGCCCTTTAATGCCAGCTTTAGCATCATCAGACGCTTCATGTCGGACATTAGGAATTTGGGATCCTTGAGCGGATTGCGCGGCGATAGTGTTAGCCACACTTTATCCAGGTAGCCCCATTGTGTTAGGTACGATGCTAAAATCATGTGCCCGATATGCACAGGATTAAAGCTCCCGCCCATGATTCCTATCGTTGCCATGATTTTATGAGATAAACTTGCTGATGATGGCTGCCGTCTCTTTCACAGCTTCATCCAGATTATCATTAATTACGCGATAGTCAAATTCCGGCGCAAACGAGATCTCGTATTCGGCACGGCCCACTCGCGTTGCTATGCGCTCGGGCGTGTCGGTGCCTCGGCCTTCCAAACGTCTGCGCAACTCGGCCACGCTCGGCGGCTCTATAAAGATGGTGCAAGTCTGCTCGCCGTAGAGCTTTTTCACATTGAGCGCGCCTTTCACATCTATATCGAGAATCACATTTTTGCCTTCGTCCACCATGCGGTCGATTTCGCTGCGCAGTGTGCCGTAGTAGCGACCGGGATACACTTCTTCCCATTCGATAAATTTGCCGGCTTCCACAGCGTCGTGAAATTCATCGGTGGTAAGGAAATAATAGTTTACACCATGCTGCTCGCCCTCGCGTGGATTGCGATTCGTAGCCGACACAGAGAAATGCAGCTCAATCTGTCCTGCATCTAAAATGCTATTGATGATTGTAGATTTACCGCAACCCGACGGGGCTGAAATAACTATAATTTTGCCTTTAGCCATATTAGTTGGTTAGTTTGTAGTTAGCAAATTTAGCTACTAATCGTGAATTTTCCAACAATCACAAAATTTTTATACGAATTTGCGATTATTATTAATCTTCATAATTGTCCGGTGCAGGAGTCTTGGGCAATGTCAGTTGCAACAGTATAAAGCCCAAAATGCCCGAGGTGAGAGACCCCAGCACGATGCCCAATTTGGCATGGTCGAGCAGCTCGAGATTCTGATGGATGCCGCTGCCAAATGATAGAGTGGCGATAAATAGCGACACTGTGAAGCCGATGCCGCCAAGCATTGCCACCGATGCCATTTGCTTCCAATTTGAGTGGGCCGGCATGGGCGCCAACTTCAGCTTAACCGTAATCCACGAGAAAGTGAAAATACCGATAAATTTGCCCAACACCAAGCCGCAAATTATCGCCAATGATATGCCTTCAATCGCCGAGATTGGCTCGGTGTTGAGCAGGAATATGCCGGCGTTGGCAAAGGCAAATAGCGGAATGATAAAGTAGTTGACAAGCGGGTGCAGTGTATCTTCCAGGTCTTGCAATGGTGAAATCACCTTGTCGGATGCGTGTTCCACCTCTTTTAGCCAGTTGAGCTGGTCTTTGCTCAGAATAGTGCGCTGATTCATCACCTCGTCATCGTCTGATTTAAAGTGGCTCATCGCGCTCTTGATCATCTTGATATATTTCTTAGGCTCAAACACCGGCTCGGCAGGCACACAGAATGCCACCAGTACACCGGCAATCGTCGGGTGAATGCCCGAGTTGAGGAATAGATACCATATCAATCCGCCAATGCAGAAATAAAACGCCTTGCTCTGAATCATCATCACGCCGCCTAAGGCCAACACGCCCAGCAAAATAAATGCGATTACCAACAGGCTGATTTCGATGTGCGTGGAATAGAATGCGGCAATCACTATGATGCCGCCAATATCATCCACCACAGCTAATGTCGTTAGGAATATCTTCAGCGACAGCGGCACGCGTCGTCCCAGCATGGCCAACACGCCCAGCGAGAATGCAATATCCGTGGCCATCGGGATTGCTGCCCCGTTGGCATAGTCTGTGCCCTTGCTCAGCGATGAGAATATAATCACCGGCACCACCATGCCGCCCACGGCCGCCACAATCGGCAGCAACGCTTGGCGAAACGACGATAGCTCGCCCACTAATATCTCGCGCTTAATCTCCAATCCTATTGAAAAGAAGAATATAGCCATCAGCGCATCGTTGATAAATTCCAGCAAGTTCATCGGATTACCCGCGTGGCTGAACACATTGAAATCGCCGATTTGCAGGCGCACTTGCTGCTCCCAAAAGCTGAAATAATACTGATTAATTGATGGAATATTGGCAATAATCAGCGCCAACACTGTGGCTGCAATCAGCACATTGCCGCCGGTGGCATGTACGCGTATAGCCTGGCGTGCAGCATAGAAAATCTTTGGGAAACCCTGTTCGTTGTCGTTAAGAATCAGCAATGGATTCTTAGGTATAAAATCTTTTTTACTCATAATGTCTTTTACAGCAGTTGAATTAATTTTAACTGTGCTTTTTTTAGCGAGTTTATTAATGCCGACAGTTAATAAGTAACACCCGAGCTGCCCCGGGTGTTCGATATGTCTAAGTTGTTGTTAGTCGAGCTTTAGCACGGCTAAGAAGGCCTTTTGCGGCACTTCCACCGAGCCGATTTGCTTCATGCGCTTTTTGCCCTTCTTCTGCTTCTCCAGCAGTTTGCGCTTTCGCGAGATGTCGCCGCCATAACATTTGGCTGTCACATCCTTGCGCACAGCTTTGATCGTTTCGCGAGCGATAATTTTCGCTCCGATAGCGGCTTGGATGGCAATGTCAAATTGTTGGCGCGGAATCAGCTCTTTAAGCTTTTCACACATGCGTCGGCCAAATGTCACGGCATTGTCCACATGGGTCAAGGTCGATAGCGCATCCACGCTCTCGCCATTCAGCAGTATGTCGAGCTTCACAAGCTTCGATTCGCGGAAACCGTGAATGTGATAGTCAAACGATGCATAGCCCTTTGATATACTCTTTAGCTTATCGTAGAAGTCGATAACGATTTCGCCCAACGGCATGTCAAAAGTCAGTTCCATACGGTGGCCGCCCGAGATGTATTCTTGGCGCACCAATTCGCCGCGTTTGCCCAGACAAAGGGTCATAATCGGCCCGATAAATTCAGGAGTGGTGATCACCGATGCTCGGATATATGGTTCTTCAATATGGTCGATAAGCGTGAGGTCGGGCAATCCCGATGGATTGTGCACCTCGGTCACCTCGCCTTTCTTGTCGTAGACTTTATACGACACGTTTGGCACTGTGGTGATTACGTCCATGTCGAATTCGCGGCCGAGGCGCTCTTGGATAATCTCCATGTGCAGCAGTCCGAGAAAGCCACAGCGGAATCCAAAGCCAAGCGCAGCCGACGATTCCGGCGAGAATGTGAGCGATGCATCGTTTAGCTGAAGCTTTTCGAGCGACGCACGCAGATTCTCAAAGTCTTCGGTCTCAATCGGGTAGACGCCGGCAAACACCATCGGCTTCACCTCTTGGAAACCATGAATGGCATCTTTGCAGGGGCTGTCCACATGGGTGATTGTGTCGCCCACCTTCACTTCTTTCGACGTCTTAATGCCCGAAATGATATAGCCCACATTACCGGCTGACAGCTCTTTTCGCGGCGATAAGTCGAGCTTCAACACGCCGATTTCATCAGCGTTGTATTCTTTGCCGGTAGCGACAAATTTCACAAAGTCGCCAGGACGCATCGTGCCGTTTTCGATTTTGAAATATGCGATAATGCCGCGGAAGGGGTTAAACACCGAGTCGAAAATCAATGCCTGAAGCGGTGCATCCGGATCGCCCTTCGGCGCAGGAATTTTCTTAATGATTGCCTCAAGAATCTCTGGAATGCCCATGCCGGTCTTGCCGCTGGCGTGGATGATGTCGTCGTGGTCGCAGCCAAGCAACTCTACAATCTGATCCGATACCTCGTCGGGATTCGCCGAATCAAGGTCGCACTTGTTGAGCACCGGGATGATTTCAAGATTGTTGTCAATGGCCATGTAAAGGTTGGAAATTGTCTGAGCTTGAATGCCTTGCGTGGCATCCACAATCAGCAATGCCCCTTCGCATGCGGCTATTGAGCGCGACACTTCGTATGAGAAGTCCACGTGCCCCGGAGTGTCTATCAGATTCAATATATATTGTTCACCATCCAGTGTGTATTCCATCTGGATTGCGTGGCTCTTAATTGTGATGCCACGCTCGCGCTCCAAGTCCATGTCGTCGAGCACTTGAGCTTCCATGTCCTTGGCTGCGATGGTGTTGGTGTATTCCAGCAAACGATCGGCAAGGGTCGATTTGCCGTGGTCGATATGTGCTATGATGCAGAAGTTTCGTATATTTTTCATTCTGTAGTCAAATATTGTGCAAAGGTACTAATTTATTAACAATTCCACAAATGCCGTTTGCCAACCTTGCGCGGTTCAACTATTTATTATAAATTTGCCCGTATGAAACTCCAAATTCTTATTCTTTACCTGGCGGCAGCTTTCATCCCGGCCGGAGCTTGCACTTCTGCTATTATTAGTGCCGCACTCACCGATAATCATCGCCCCTTGTTGTGGAAACATCGCGACACCGGCGCCGATAATAATTTCCTTCAGAAAGTAGAGCCAACCGACTCCACTTTCGGCTATGTCGGCTTATTCAATGCGGGCGACTCGCTGCTGTCCGAGGCTTGGATGGGCATGAACGATCACGGCTTTGCAATTATGAACACTGCTTCCTACAATCTCGCCCCCGACACTGCGGCTATCCAAGACCGCGAGGGCGCCGTAATGTCGTTGGCACTGAAATCTTGCGTCACCGTAGAGGATTTCGAGCGCTTGCTCGGCTCTCTGCCTAAGCCTATGGGAATTCAAGCTAATTTTGGAGTTATTGATGCCAAGGGCGGCGGCTCTTATTTCGAAGCAAACGATTGGACTTGGACTCGCTATGATATGCCGGCCGACGGCTATATTATCCGCACAAATTTTTCAGTGTCGGGCACTGTGGGCGAGGGCTATGGCCACACTCGCTGCCACACCGCCAATTGCCTCGTCACCGACCGCCTTAAATCCGAACCTATCTCCCCATATTACCTCACCGACATCGTCTCAAGCTCCTATCTCAATGCCGATACCGGGCGCGACTACATTGCCGAATATCTCTCCGGCGGCGATTCTATGATTGAGTATAACGACTTTATCCCACGCGACATCTCCACATCCTCCATCGTAATCGAAGGTGTCAACTCAGTTGAGCAGGCATCCGATATGCAAATGTGGGCCAAATTAGGCTATCCGCCTTGCACGTGGGTAGGGTACGTCACCCTCTCGTCTATCCCCGAGCGATTCTTGCCAAACGCCTCGTGGCGCTCCTCGGCTTGCGACGATGCCGCAAACCTTCGAAAAGTATGCCTGGTGAAATCAGGTGAATCTAATCGTTTAAATCTTGACATTTTATTACCTATAATTAAGGATAATAGCAGGTGGTCGCGAAACGAATACTTTAACCACCGCTACAGTAAATAATCCAATTATTTTGCAGTGCGTGAAATTTTTGAAATCTTGCTGCGTCTAATTATTATAGATGAACGCCAAAGATTTTGACAAGCAACATCGCTTCCTCGAGCTCGCCGACAATTATAAAAGTATAATTGCCAAGGTTTGCTCTATCTATAATTCTCCCGACTCACCATTTGAAGACTTATATCAAGAGGTGATGATCAATCTTTGGACCGGATTAGAGTCTTTCCGTGGCGATGCAAAAGCATCCACATGGATTTATCGACTTGCACTCAACACATGTATCACTTGGCAACGACGCAGCAAGCGCCACCGAGATAACATTATTTCGGTGCCACTTGAAAATGGCATTGAAATTCCCGATGCCGCCGATGGATCTATTGCCCAAGTCAACCAACTCTACCAATTAATCTCGTTGCTCGACCCATTTGACAAAGCACTCCTCACGCTATGGCTCGACGAGAAATCCTACGAAGACATTTCACAAATTATGGGCTTAAACAAAGCCAATATTGCCACACGCCTCCATCGCATCCGTGGCAAGCTTGCCAAGTTGGCCCGTCAAAACGATGAATTGTAATATGACCGATAATCTTGATGAATTGCGCCGCCAATGGCAAAAAATATCTGTCCACGACGATTGTCTCGACCATGCTAATGCTCAAATCTCCGAGCGTCTTGCTCATGGCCACGTGGCATCTTTGCAGCAAACCCTTTATAAAAGTGTGCGCCGCAAGATATTTATCGGGCTGCTTTTACCAATCCTTGCACCTGCTCTATATTTCACCCTCGACTTGCCTGTGTGGATCTGCATTATATATGCCGCATTCGGCCTTTTGATGTCGCTATTACAATATAGCTTCGCCAAATTCATCAACGAAAAAGATTTGATGTCGCTGCCTGTAGCCGAGGCCTTTCAGCGCGCAATTATAATTAAAATCCGCCACAAGCGTCAACACTTCATCGGCTATATCCTTGGCCTATTGTTATGCGTCACCCTGGCCTGGGCACTCCCCGACGAAGACAAACTATACCTTCTAATCGCCGGAGCCATCGGCCTAATTATCGGACTCGCCATCAGCATCCCGATTATGATACGCGACCGCCGTCTTCTCCGCCAAATCATCTCCACCCTCACCCAATCACACTGAAAATCACCTCGCTGTCCCCAAAAACACCGCCAACCACCTACACGGCTACCATATACACATTTGTCAAGTATAATACACTGTAAATCAATGCGATGCATCCCTGCTGGCAGCGTAATAGCACGGTATCGCCGATATTTTTTGTTAAATAAAAGATTTTTATTAAATTTGCGGCACCTACTGAAGCGGAGCCCTGTAGTGGGTTTCGGGGAGG
>CAZRCU010000061.1:0-11741 GCA_964598685.1 uncultured Bacteroides sp. | reverse complement strand
GTGTGGGGTGTTGTGTGGGGAGGAAATTTGGATTAACTTTGCAGAGTAGAAAACGAAATAAACAGTAATTATATGACAATTACCGAAATACTGTCGCAGTGGCACATACTTGGCTTATCAATAGGCCTTTGCACATTCCTTGTTATTGGTCTGTTTCACCCGATTGTAATAAAGAGTGAGTATCACTTTGGGGTGAAATGCTGGTGGTGGTTTCTCCTTGCAGGATTGGTGATGTGCCTGGTTGCGTTTGTTGTGAGCGATGTGTTCCTGTCGAGTCTGGCGGGAGTGTTTGCATTTTCATCGTTCTGGTCGATAAAGGAGATTTTTGAGCAGCAGGAGCGTGTGCGCAAGGGCTGGTTTCCAAAGAATCCAAAGCGGCAGTAGGGGCCACACGTTGCGCAATCCAAGCGGGTCGGCGAGTGTCGGCCAAGCGATTTGTGAGCGGTTTCAGCTCAAATCCTGTTGGCAGCGCTGTGGTGTCTTCGGCATTTGAAAATATCAGAATAGAGCCAATCGGCAGCGAGTCGGCGCCTTCAGCGGTAGGCATCGACAGCACCTTGTTGTTTAAATAATAGTTGAGGCAATAGGTGTTGACGTCCACGGCATAGATAGCGGCGTCTTGGCCGGCCATTTGGGCAAGCTCGTCGGCTTGTGGTTTGTCGCTGTTTCGGTTGAACGTCGCAGGCATGGCCACAGCGCTATAGCATGTGAATAGCGCCCAGCAGATGGCCACAGCGCCTTCCATGGCATTGTGCTTGCACGATTCCACCAGCCACAGCAGCGATATGGCCACAGGTAGCATTAGCACGATATATCCCCACCATGCGCAATCAAGGCTATACCCTGCGATGGGCCACCATGAGGATGCCATCAGGGCAATCGGCGCGATGATTCCCATTGTTGCCAAGATTCTACTGAATATCAGCGGAATGCGTGTCTGACGGAGGGTGTCGGCTATATGAGCCACGCCATAGGCCAAAAATGGATAGGCGGGCAGCAGATACACACTGCGCTTGCTTGCCGGTATGCAATAGAATCCTATTACCACAACGGCCACCGTAATGGCAAATTGTCCGGCCGGCATCAAGCAATATGTCTGCGACTTCACTTTGCGCCAAGCCATGGCAGCCATAGCGGCAAGCAGCGTCCATGGCAACATTCCCAATGCGATGGTGATGAAATTATACCAGAACGGCTTTACGTGGGATTCATAGCTCATCTTGCCTGTAAGGCGCAGGATGTTTTCCTCGTAGACAAGCCCGAAAAAGTCGGCTCCGCCTTGGCGCCAAGCCATGTAGTACCATATCGAGGGTAGTAAAAACGAAGCGATGCAGAGCGCCGCCATCGAGGCCAACGTTGGCCAAAATTTCCTGCCGCTCCACAGCAGATATATGCCTGCGGCCAAGCAGGGCAGCAGCGCCCCAATCGGGCCCTTGGTGAGCACGGCGCAGGTGAGCAGCGCTGTGGCAAAGGCATAGTGCTTGAAGTTTCCTCTTTTGCCCTTGCATAAATTGCGGTCGATGGTGAAAATCTGATATAGCGCGCCCACGATGCAGGCTGTGAGCACCATATCCACGCGGCAGGCAATTGCGGCGCGAAACACCTCGACCGAGGTGGCCAATATCATTGCAGTGAGCACGGCCATTCGCTCGCCTCGCACCTCGCGCACCCATTTATAAGTGGACATCACCAGCATGATGCCGGCCAATGCCGATGGCAGACGCGAGATAAATTCGTTTACCACGCCTCCATTAAATATCAATGAGAATGCGGCAATAAGCCATGCTAAGAATGGCGGCTTAAAAGGCATTTCACAGCCAAATGTCGTCGGTAGCACCCAATCGCCGCTTTGCAGCATTGCCATTGCCACTATGGCTTCGCGAGGCTCGCCCTTGGAATAAAACAGCGTCTCGCCCAGCCATGGAATCCACATTACTGCCAACGCGATGAATAGCACAAGGCCTGTGCTAATGGAAATTGATCGCTTCATGCGGCAAAGTTAAGTAATATGCCCCGCTCGGCAAATAATTTCACGGAAAAATTACGCGAGCAGGGCACAATCTTTAAAAAAGAGGTGCTTTATTTAAGCAAACTGCAAGCTTGGGCCTTGAGCAGATAATCAATCATGGCGTCGTTGGCGCATAAGATTGCTCGCAGCGAGTTTGCGTAGGCCTTGAGGTCTTCAATAGGCTTGGCGGCAACGCCCGACTCTTGAGCGGCAGCTACCACGGCCGGAGCCACAGTGGTGAGCAATCGGCGGTCGAAAGGCTTAGGCAAGATGTATTGCGGCCCGTAGGTGAGGTCTTCGAGGCCATATGCGCGAGCGATGTCGTCGGGCACGGGGCTGTGAGCGATGGATGCGATGGCACGTGCAGCGGCCACTTTCATCGGCTCGTTGATCTCTGATGCACGGCAATCCAATGCTGCGCGGAAGATATATGGGAATCCCAATACGTTGTTGATTTGGTTGGGATAGTCTGAGCGGCCGGTGGCGAAAATCAGGTCTTTGCGGGCCGATGTAGCGGCTTCGTAGGAGATTTCGGGGTTGGGATTGGCCAGGGCAAACACGATGGGGCGGTCGGCCATGGTTTTGAGCATCTCGGGGGTGAGCACATCAGCGACAGACAGACCTAAGAATACGTCGGCACCCACCATGGCGTCGGCCAAGGTGGCAAGGTCGGTGCGGTCGGTGGCAAAGTGGCGCTTAAACGAGTTGATGTCGGTGCGGTGGGTGGTGATCACGCCGCGCGAGTCGCACATCACGATATTCTCTTGGCGCATGCCCAGCTCGCAGAACAGCTTGGTGCAGGCCATGGCTGCGGCACCGGCACCGTTCACCACCAGTCGCACGTCTTCTATCTTCTTGCCTTGCAATTCCAGGGCATTGATAAGGCCGGCGGCAGTGATGATCGCTGTGCCGTGTTGGTCGTCGTGCATCACGGGGATGTTGCACTCGCTGCGCAGCATTGTCTCGATTTCAAAACATTCGGGAGCCTTGATGTCCTCAAGGTTGATGCCGCCAAAGGTTTTTGAAATAGCCTTTACAATTTCAACGAATTTGGCGGGGTCTTGCTCGTCGACCTCGATGTCATACGAGTCGATGCCTGCAAAGATCTTGAAAAGGAGGGCTTTGCCTTCCATTACGGGCTTGGAGGCTTCAGCGCCGATGTTTCCGAGGCCCAGCACAGCGGTGCCGTTGGAAATCACAGCCACGAGGTTGCCGCGATTGGTGTAGTCGTATACGGCGTTAACATTATCCTTGATTTCAAGGCAAGGGAAAGCCACGCCGGGTGAATAGGCAAGTGAAAGATCTTCGGGTGAATTATATGGTTTTGTCGGTACAATCTCTATCTTACCGGGGATGGGGTTGCGATGATATTCTAAAGCCCGGTCTTTTAAATTTGTGTTCATACTAGTTAAGCTCTATTTTTGGTCAATACTTGAAACGAAGTAAAAGGCAAAATGTTTTTTGGCCTACTCACAAAAAATATAAATATTTGCAAATAAATATGGTGTAAACGTTTTTTATTACTATCTTTGTCAATACCTTGAATAATCCAAACACTTTTACCTGAAAGACATATGAAACAACTCCTACTCACGGCATTGGCATTAGCCGTCGGTGTTAACCTTCTTCCGGCCGAGACAGTGACTCTCGGCGGCAAAGACTATGAGCTTGTGCGCAAGATAGAGCGTGAAATCGGCCCCGGTACCACCTACTTGCGCCTGCGCATCCCCGATTATCCGCTCAATGTCAATGTGCTGATGGTCGACCTCACCAATCCCTACAATCGTATTGAAACCACAGTGGCAAAGGAGTCGTCGCGAGGCACTGAGAGCCTTGTCACGGCGGCAAATCGCCAATCCTACGAGGGCCATCGTCCGCTGGGCGCTGCCAATGCGAATTTCTGGATTGTGGCCTCGCAGCCCGAAGCTGCAATCTACACCGGAATCACCCGTAATGCATCGGTGAGAAACGGCAAGATGATTACCGAATCCAATCAGCACCGCGACCAATGGGATGGCGGCACAATGCGCACCGGCGTGGTGAGCGTGAGCTACGACAAAGTGCTGAATATCGACTATTGCACATCGGCGATTACCATCACCAATGATAAAATCGGCACCGCCAACGTGTATCAGTGCAACAAGGGCGTGTGGAACGATGAAATATCCATGTACAACAGCCATTATGGCTCTACCACTCAATTCATGCCAATCACCACCGATTCGGGCGGCCTCTACAAGCTCGACGAGGGCGGCGATGCCACCGAGGTGATTCTCGATTTTGACGAAGGGCAGGATTGGGTGAGCGGTTCGCCCATGACCTTTGTGGTGAAAGAGGTGCGCCCCGATGCCGGCAAAGGCACACTGGGCAATCACGACCTTGCGCTGGTGGGTCGCGGCGACAATCGCGAGCTCCTGGCCAAGCTTGAGGCCGGCGACAAGGTGGATCTGCTGTACACCTGGACCTACAACCCCGGCGCCGACAACGAAACCACTCCCGCCGTGGAGCAAGCTATCGGTGGCAATGCCCTGGTGATGCGTGCCGGCGAGCTTACCGCCCACAACAACAACGAAACTTATAATTCGCAGGTGTATTCGCGCACCGGCTATGGCTGCTCTGAGGATGGCCGCACATTATATATTATGGTGATCGACAAATCCACCGATGCCGTGTATGGCACTTCGGCCGGATGCTCCACCTCGATAATGTGCCAACTCGCTCGCTATCTCGGCTGCTACAATATGGCCAACTTTGATGCCGGTGGCTCGGCCGAGATGATGGTGAACAATGCCATTGTAAATAAGACCACCGAGGGCTCGCCGCGTGCTGTGGCTAACGGCTGGATGGTGTATTCAATCGCGCCTGAGGACGACCACACTCCCGCACGCCTCGAGTTTTACGACTATTCGCTCGAGCAGCCTATCTATGCGTCGGCTTCGCCCGCTGTGATTGCCTATGATAAATATGGCGCTGTGATTTCCTATGACTATCAAGACGTCACCTTCTCGTGCGACGAGGCTATCGGCAGCTGCGAGGGCAATGTGTTTACAGCCGGCTCGCAAGCGGCCACAGGCATGCTTACAGCCACTTGCGGCGATGTGTCGGTGACAAAGCAAATGAATGTGGTGGGTGCATCGGTGAATCTGCGCTCGCAGTCGATTCTTATCGACCATGTGCGCGAATATCCCCTTGAGGTGCAGGCCAAAAACGCCGGCAAGACCTATACCTACGACCCTGCGAATCTCTCGTGGGTGGTCGATGATGAATCGGTGGCCACAATCGACGCTAACGGCGTGTTGCGAGGTGTGGCCGAAGGCTCTACCCAAATCTCGGGCACCATCGGCGAGTTTACCGACCAAGCCACTGTGACCGTGCAGATCCCCACCGCTGCCGTAATGCCGCTCGGCGAGATGAGCGAGTGGAGCGTGAAGGGCTCGTCGGGCATCACTGCCGGAGAGATTGCCGCAGATGGCGCCACATCATTTGAATATGGCACTCCGCGCAGCCCCCACTTGGAATATTCTCTTGCCAAGGCTTTTTATGCGCTGCCCAACGATGTAAGTGTGAAGTTTAATTCGCCTATCCCCGTGGGTACGATTTCCCTGACCATGAAGGCTGCCAACGGCACCACCGACACCCAGATTAAGCTGTCGCCCGATGCCGGCTACGAGGCAGGCAAGGACTACACACTTTCGTTTAATCTCGCCTCGGCGCTCGACATTAACGATATTGCCATCTATCCGCTTGCATTTAAGCGCATCCGCTTCACAATGAACGGCAGCAGCGATTATAAGGGCACACACACCTTCACATTTGGCGGTGTGAGCGGCCACTATTCCGATTTTGTAGCTGTGAAATCCATTGATGCGCAGCAGAGCACATCTCGCGTGGCTCTTGGCCCGAATCCCGCATATCCCGGCCAACAGTTGAACATTTCAGCCTCGGGCAGTGTTGCTATTTACAACCTTGCCGGTGGCCTTGTGTGGAGCGGCGATGCTGCAACCCTTGCGGCTCCGGCTCAGCGCGGCTTGTATATCGTGAAAACAGCTATTGGAGCTGCCAAGCTTATCGTAAAATAATTTCCACAACAATATGAAAATCAAAAGTCTATTATTAGGCGTATTTGCCATGAGCGCTTTGGGCGCAGTGGCGGCTCAGCCTCAGCAACTTGCCCTTGAATCGGGGGCGTTTCATCCTGTGCTGTCGCCGGATGGAGCGATGATTCTTTATTCCACGGTGGACCATCAGGGCCTGAAGGCTTATGATATAGCCACGCGACAAGTCACCATTATCGACGAGGGCGTGTCGGCCGGTTTCGACCCCATATTCTCGTCGGATGGGTCGCGAGTGTATTATCGCACAGCGACAATGACAGATGGCCTGCTGTATCGTGATGTGCGCTCATTCGACCTCACACGCGGCAGTGGCGAGGTGATCTCGCAGCCATCGCGCCGTGATATCAATCTGCGCGCTATCAGTTCGCCAACGTATGCCTATGCGTCCTACCACACAATAGCTGTGGGCCGCGAAGGAGCGGTGAAGCAAATATCGCCGTTGGCCGATGCTCATTCATATCTGTGGGCGTCGCTCTCGCCTGACAATTCGATATTGGCCTTTGACGAGCCGTTTACAGGCGTGTATGTAGCCACGGCCGAAGGTGAGAATCCGCGCAAAGTGCTTGATAAGGGCGACTTTATCAGCTGGGCCGGTCCCACGACGTTGGTGGCCGTGGTGAGCCACGATGATGGCTATGTGATTCTTGATTCGCGCCTTGTGTCGATCGACATTAATAGCGGCGCAGTCACTTATCTCACTCCCGAGGATGTGCTTGTGGGCGAAGCTAGCGCTTCGGCCTGTGGCAAGGTGGTGTACACCGACCTCTCCGGCAATATGTTTATTATGAATCTCAATCAAAACTAATGGCCATGAAACGCTTGCTATTTATTGTCTTTGCCATCTTGGCCTGCTCCGCCACTTCCATGTATGCCAAGAAGATGAGTGATTTGAAAATCTACATCAATCCGGGCCATGGCGGATACACCAGCGACGACCGTCCTATTCATCTCTATCCCTTTGAGGCTAACGACTCGGCCGGCTATTGGGAATCGAAGAGCAACCTCTACAAGGGCTTGCACATGTATCATATCCTCGATTCGCTTGGCGCCACGCCTTATATCTCGCGCGTCAAAAACACTCAGGCCGACGACCGCTCGCTGTCGGGCATCGCTGCCGAGGCCAATTCGCTGGGTGTCGACTTGTTTTTCTCGATCCACTCGAATGCGGGCGAGAATGTGAATTATCCATTGATGCTGTATCGCGAGCAGACGATCGGCACTCCGCGCTATCCCGAAAATATCACTCTCAGTGAGATTTTGGGTAAGAACCTATATTCCAATCAACTGCCCGTGTGGACCGATCCGCTGCAAATTGCCGGCGACCTCACATTCTATGATAAGATGTGGCAAGGCGGCCTTGGCGTGCTGCGCACATTGTATGTGGTGGGCTTGCTGTCGGAGGGTGGCATGCACGAGCATCGTCCCGAGGCTTATCGCTTGATGAACGATGATTATTGGTGGCTCGAGGCTTGGCATTTCTGCCGCGCGATTATGGAGTATTTCGACACCGAAGATCGCTTTGTGACGGGCAATGTGGCCGGTATTATCTACGACGACCACAACCTGCGCGAAATGGACATGCCGGTGACGTTCCACTTCTTTGGCCGTGATAAATATGCCCCGATTAATTTCTGCAAGATCGAGCTTTTGGATGCCGATAACAATGTGGTGCAAACTCGCACTACCGACGATATGTACAACGGCGTGTTTGTGTTCCGCAACGTCGCCCCGGGCAATTACACCCTGCGCACCACCCATGATAAATACTACACCGAGGAAAAACAGGTGACAGTGACCGCCAACGAGGTCACCTATCAGGATATGCCGCTGTCGATGCGTCGCGAATTCCCCTTGCAGGTGCTTAGCTATTCGCCGCAAGTGGCCGAGGGCGAGGATGTGTCGTGTGCCGTGACACTGGAATTTGAATTCAACTCGGATATCGACACAGATGCCTTTGAGAAGGCTCTCACCATCACCCCCGAGTTGGAGGGCTACTTCACCTATTCCAACAATAATCATCATGCATCGTTTGCTCCTACCAAGGCTTTTGAGGCCAACACCACCTACAATGTGACCCTTGCCTCGTCGGCCTGCCATCCCGATAGCCGATATTCGCATCCGGGCCTGGAGCAAGACCTTACATTCTCGTTTACCACTCGTGGCCGCAATCGCCTGGAGCTTATCGACCAATTCCCGGCTGCCGGTGGCGACATCCACTATGTGTCGCCCACTCTGGAATTCCGATTCGACAATTTGATCGACTACTCGGGCATCTACGACCAAATCACCATTACCGACTCTAAGGGCAATGCAATGGGCGTGGCCAAGCGTAATTGTAAATTCAACCAGCTGTCCAACGACTATGGCAATGCGATTTTCGCTCTGAGCAAAGACCTCACCGTGGGTGAAACCTATTCAGTGACCTTGCCGGCCACCATCCGCGACCGCGAGCAATTGCCGATGGGCGAAGACCACTCGTTCCAATTCACCGCTGTCGACGTCACAGCCGATGCAGCCGCCTCCACCATCATTGATGATTTTGAATCCTCGGCTCCCTATGAATATTCGGCAGAAGATTCCAAGGGCGTGGCCGCCGCAACGCCTACGTGCGCCACATCCACATCTACCAAGCTCTTTGGCCGCCAATCGGCTCGTTTCGGCTATTCGTTCAGCGACTCGCGCGACGGCGAAATCGTGTGGACCTACACCGGCGAGCAACCGCCCGTGTTTGAAAGCTCCGACCGCCTTGAAATGTATGTCTATGGCGACTTTAATTCGCATGAATTGTCGATTGGCGTCACCTCGGGCACAGATATCAAGTGGCTCAAGGTGTGCGACCTCCACTTCCTGGGCTGGCGCCGCTTTGAGGTGAGCCTGGACGACCTCGACCCATCGTTCTCGTATCTGCTGGCCGGCTTTAAGCTTACCCAGACTCAAAGCCTTATCACCCAAAAGGGCGCGTTCTACATTGATAATCTTGCACGTGTAGCATCAGACGCAATCACCGATATCGAGGCTGATAGCGTTGATGGCCCGTCGGAACTTTACAACTTGCAAGGCGTAAGGGTGGAGAATCCCGTGCCGGGCATTTATGTACGCCGCAACGGCGCTGCCGCCACCAAGGTGATTATTCGATAATTGCATTATTGTCTATAACGTAGGCGAGGCTGCTCTCATTCGGGGCAGCCTCGCTTTTTCACAATGACGTGTGTGTCGGTGCTATTTTGTGGGACGTTGAATCGACGTCACAGATGGAATGTGGTGGTAGAAGGCCTTGGCCTTGATTGGACCATGGCCGTTGTCGAGCTTTGTGGGGCCGGTGTAGAGCGGCGATAGCTGTGTGGGCTCCGATCCGTCGGTGGTGTAGTTCAATTGGATTGGCGAGCCGTCGAGTGGGGCGGGGTAGTTGAGCATCAGCGTGTCATCCTCCACTTTGATGCCGGGCTGAGCCACGTGGAATGTGATGCCGTGGTTAATCCAATATGTTATCTCTTTGGTATAGATAAACGATTCAAAGGCGGCGTCGGAATATGTGGGTGTGGAGTTCCAAGCGCGCTCGGCCAGACCAAGCATCTTGGGCAGCAGATAGCTTTCAAGCATTTGGGGCGAGCGTATTGTCTCGGCGAATAGCTGGCCTGATACGCCAATCACGTTCTTGAACGATTCGGCATCTGTGGGGCACAGATCGCGAGCATAGCCGTGGAGCGATGCCAACTCGTTCACATAGCCGCCCCACGACAGTCCGCGCTCATAGGGGTGGGGTGAGTAGCAAAGGTCCATGTAGAAGTGGTCCACGTTGCTGAGCACGGTGGGGTAGCCGGCTTCAGCCGATTGAGCGGTGACCGACGACAGCTTGCCCAGGGTGCTCCAGCAATTCACGCTGTAGACGTTGGGGCGCACTTGGCTGTTATATTCGTCGGAATGGCCCACGGCAATCTCTTGCCAACCCGAGATTTTGATGCCCATCTTGCTGAGACGCTCCGCCAGCTCGGTCACAAAAATCAGGTGGAGGCGACGCTCGTCGGTGATGCCGTGTTGGGCCATATAGCTTTGAGCTGCGGGGCTGCCTGTCCATGCGCCCTTTGCCACCTCGTCGCCGCCGATGTGGATTGCGGGGAGGGTGGCGCCTGCCTCGGCATACATTTTTTGAATCTCCTCTACTACCTTGACCATAAAGTTGATCGGTCCGGGCAGAGCGGGGTTCATCACGTTGTCGTGGAAGGCTTGGGCCGAGGTGAAGCGCGATGTGTCGGCGGGGTCGATTAGGCGATAGGTGTCGTCGCCGGTGAGGCGGAATCGGTTTTCCATGGCCTTAATGGCAGCGCGAGCGTGGCCCGGCGATTCTATTTCGGGGATTACTTCGATGCCGAGCTGTGTGGCGGTTTTCAGCATGTTGATAAACTCTTCACGTGAGAAGAATCCGTTGGCAGTGCCCCACCAGCTGTCGGGATTGCCGGTGCCGGTAAATATCTGGGCCAAGTAGCTGTCTTCGGTGAGTGTGTAGCCGCGTCGGCTGCCTACGTCGGTCAGCTCGGGCAGGCCCGGAATGTCGAGTCGCCAAGCCTCGTCGTCGGCAAAGTGGAAGTGGAGTTTGTTGAGACCATAGCGATTCATCAACTTCAGCACACATATTAGCTCGTCGGGATGTTGGAAATTGCGGGCGATGTCGATCATCAGTCCGCGGTATTCAAAGTCGGGCCAATCCTCAATTACGGCCTCGGGCACGGATTGCGCGCTCATCATGCCGCTTGCGGTCAGGCGCTCCAGTGCGCGCTGTCGATAGCCTGGCGCACACTCAATGGTGATGTTGCCGTTGCTGATTGTGGCCCTAAACCATTCTTTGTGGTTTTGCTCTTCGTCGATAAATGTAGGGCTGCCGTGCAGCGTGGTTTTGCCGCCGGTGAGCCTCACCAGCTTGTAAGATGGCACTACGTCGTATATACCCGGCGCCTTGCCGTTGCATAGGGCTGCGTTGTGCTCGTAGACGTCTTCGCCGTAAGGCATAATGTCGTCGCCGTAGGGCAATAGCCATTGCTCGGGCCTGGCCATGATGTTGCCGATTGTGTAGCAGAGCGCGTCAGTGTTGCCGTGGCTGTCTATCGAGTGAACGCCGTCTGGGGCATAGCACACATTTCGCAGAGCACCGTCCACGCGCAGATCTATATTCACAGTGTCGCCCTCGGAGGCCTTTGCCAGGCGAGGCGATGATATGCAGTAGTAGCCCGGAATGATTTCGGTGAGCGTGTCGGCAGGGTTGAGGGTTGCCATGCCACGAGCAAATCGGTTGAAGGCAATCTTGTCAAAGTCAAAATCGCCTGTCACGGTGAATCGTTCGATATGGTAGGTACGGCCATTGTGGTCTTGGGCGTTGCGGATAGTGTTCCACGTGACGGCATTCTTTGCCGAGGCGTCGGCGCAAATAAGGGCCAAAGCAGCCGAAACCGCCGCAGCTGTGGTTAATATTTTCATTGTATTTATATTTAAGGATGCACAAAGATAGCAAAAAATAGGAATATTGTGAAACGCCGTGCACTCATACCGGCAATGGGCGGTCGGTGGCTGTTGTTTCCCTGTTTTTAATGACACCCCCTTTGGAAAAATGGGAAACAAAGTGGCTG
>CAZRCU010000060.1:0-11840 GCA_964598685.1 uncultured Bacteroides sp. | reverse complement strand
GACCGTGGCGCAAAGGTGGTAGCCACCGGCTATGCCGACTGCGGCTTCGACGTTGATATGGGTCCCTTGTTCCAAACTCCTGCAGAAGCAGCTCGTCAAGCCGTTGAAAACGACGTTCACATCCTCGGCGTAAGCTCGTTGGCAGCAGGCCACAAGACCTTGATTCCTCAAGTAATTGAAGAGCTAAAGAAGCTTGGTCGCGAAGACATTATGGTCACTGCCGGCGGTGTAATCCCCGCTCAGGACTACGACTTCCTGTATCGTGCAGGTGTTGCCGCCATCTTCGGCCCCGGCACTCGCATCCCTGTTTCGGCCATCAAAATGCTCGAAATCCTCAATCAGGAATAATCCAAAGACTTTAAATAGTTTTAAAATCCCCGCCATTGGCGGGGATTTTTCGTCTTATAGCCAATAATGTTGGAATAAAGGTCGATTGAGATTTTACCACCTCATATAATTTCGTTAAATTTGCAATCAAAATAAGGAATTGAATGAAAATAGGTAATGTAGATTTGGGAGATCGTCCGGTGATGTTAGCTCCGATGGAGGACGTCACAGATTCTTCTTTTCGCCTAATCTGCAAAGAGATGGGCGCCGACATGACATACACTGAATTTGTCAGTGCTGACGCTCTAATTCGCAACATACAAGCCACCACACGCAAGCTGCATATAGCCGAAGGCGAACGCCCAACAGCAATTCAGATCTACGGGCGCGAGGTTGAGCCGATGGTCGAAGCTGCCAAAATCGTGGAAGCCGCAGGCCCCGACATTATCGACATCAACTTTGGCTGTCCGGTGAAGAAGGTTGCCGGCAAGGGAGCCGGAGCCGGCATGCTGCGTAATATCCCCATGATGCTTGAAATCACCAAGGCCGTTGTTAAGGCTGTAAATTTGCCTGTAACAGTCAAGACTCGCCTCGGATGGGATCACGATTCCCGCATCATTGTAGATTTGGCCGAGCAATTGCAAGATTGCGGCATACAAGCACTCACAGTGCATGGACGCACACGTGCTCAGCTATATTCCGGAGAAGCCGATTGGGAAATGATTGGCAAGGTAAAGGCTAATCCGCGCCTCCACATCCCCATCATAGGCAATGGCGATATTACCACGCCGGAGCGCCTGGTCGAGGTGTTCAACCGCTATGGCGTTGATGGTGTGATGGTGGGCCGGGCATCAATCGGCGCACCGTGGATTTTCCACGACATGAAACAAGCCCTGTTGGGCAACAAAGATTGCGAGCTGTCGCTTTCTGAAAAATTTGCAACACTCCGCCGACAAATTCGCGAAAGCGTCGACAGAATAGATGAATATCGCGGTATATTGCACATTCGCCGACATCTGGCGGCATCGCCTTTATTCAAGGGCATCCCGGATTTCAGGTCGACTCGCATAGAAATGCTTAGAGCTGACACCCTCGACTCGCTCGAAGCAATCTTGGACAAAATTGAATTTGAGATTCTTCCAAACGTACAACGAATTAATACAATCAACACAGATATTAAAAGCTAAGCACTGCGATAGCGCTACAAAGAAACAGAAATATATGAAACGATTATTTTGCATACTAACCTTATTCTTGGCTATATCACTCTGCGGCCAAGCAGAATCTCCGGCTCAATATCGGCTGGAGGTAAAAGATTTCTCAGAGCTGAAGCTTCAGGATGGTGTGAACGTAAATTATCACTGTTCTGCCGATTCAGCCGGATGGGCCTATTTTACATGCGACCCCGAAATATCATCCTCGCTGATTTTCTCCAACAACAAATCGAGCCTCCATATTCAAGTGGCAACCGAAGCTGTAGGAGATTCGCGCCTACCAACTATTGATGTATATTCCACCGGTCTTACCAAGGTGGAAAACTCAGCCGATTCCACTCTCAGAATCCTTAATAACACTCCGGTGCAAACGCTGAAAGTGCGCGTGATTGGCAATGGCGAAATCATCGTGCACAACGCTCATGCCGGATATGTAGATGCCGGAATCAACACCGGCAAAGGCCACATCGCATTCAACAACTGCTCGGCTGAAAAGGCAAAACTATCGAACGTCGGCACCGGTCCTATTGAAGCCGGTGGACTCGACGCCAAAGATGTGAAAGTAATGAAATTTGGCACCGGCAATATCGACTGCGTTGCCACACATTCGCTCAGCCTCTATGGTGCAGGCACTGGCAAAGTGTACTACACCGGCAACCCCGAGAAAATCACGAATCGCTCGCTCGGCGTAAAAGCCGTGCAACTTGGCGTAGATGCCGACGACGAATAATAAACAACACCAACTCCCAATGCCTGAATCCGACCTTAAGAATCGCACAGCAAGCACACTGAAATGGAATGTAATCGACCGCGTTTCATCGCAGATCTTATATGCCATCACCGGTGTGATCCTTGCACGCCTTCTCTCGCAAGAAGATTTCGGATTGGTAGGCGCAGTGATGGTGTTTCAGGCATTTGCATCTCTGCTAATTGATAGTGGATTCTCCTATGCGCTAATTCAGCGGAAACAGCCCACGCAGACCGACTATTCTACGGTGCTATGGTTTAATATGGCCATAGCAATTGCCGTATATATAATTCTATACTTCTGCGCGCCATTCATCGCTCTTTGCTTCAAAAATGATTTGAGAATTATCCCGCTGTCGCGAGTGATGTTTCTCACATTCATTCTAAACGCCTCGGCAATTGTGCAAACAAATCGTCTGATGAAGCAAATGGATGTGAAAATGGTGGCAATCAGCAATAGCGTAGGCCTAATAGCCGGAGCGATTGTAGGCATCTGGCTGGCATTTGCCGGATATGGAGCATGGGCCATTGTGTGGCAAGCTATAGCCTTGGCATCAGTAAAGTCGATTTTGCTGTGGGCCACTCAAAAATGGATGCCATCGTTGGAATTTTCATGGGCCTCACTTCGCAGCTTTTTCGGAATAGGCTCGCGAATGATGTTTACATCGTTTCTCAACACAGTGTTTCAAAACATCTACTCCTTTTTTATCGGTAATCGCGCAGGATTAGCACCATTAGGCTATTACACCCAAAGCGACAAGTGGAGCAAAATGGGTATAATGTCGTTTTATCAAGTGGTGACATCCTCGTTTCTGCCCACCCTCTCGGCAGTGCAAGACGACCGCGAACGCTATTGTCGAGTTACATCCAAAATGAATAGATTTACGGCCTACTTGCTCTTTCCGTTCATAATCGGGCTTGTGATTATGGCCGAGCCTATATTTCATATACTATTCGGCACCAAGTGGGATCCATCTATTATATTATTCCAAATACTGCTGGTGCGAGGCATATTCACTGTGCTAATAGGCCTATACAATAATTATATGTTGGCGCTGGGCCATGCGCGCGCCATTATGTGGCTCGAGGTGCTTAGAGACTCCGTGGCACTAATTGCGCTGATTGCATCGCTGCCATATATTGCCATGAGTCGCGACACCAACATCGTGTGGGGCCTTGAAATGCTGCTGTGGGGTCAATTAATAGCCTCGGCTATCACATGGATTGCAACGCTGGTTGTTGTGGCTCGTCTCACCGAGATGAGCGTGCTGTCGTATTTGCGAGATTTGGCGCCATATATAATTCTGAGCCTTATTATCGGAGGCTTAATGTATTCGGTGTATTTTCTAACCACGCAGCCTATAGTGATTCTTATCGCTCAAATTGCGATAGGGCTGGGGCTGTATCTAACAATAAATCATGTGGCAGGCTCAGTGATACAGCAGGAAGTGATTTCGCAGCTGCTGAAGCGCAAACGAGCCAACTAACAAAAACTAACCCTTCAATCTAATAATGAGAAAAACAATGGTAAAACGCATTATAACACTAATCTTTGTAATCACCGCGCTATCTTTGAATCTTTCAGCTGAAATCACAGCAATGAAAGGCAAGGTGAGCGGCGGCTACAATTTTTGGTTGTCCTCGCCGAAATCACGTCAATCAGATTCTATAAAGGAAAAACCGTTGATAGTGTTTCTGCACGGTGCGTCACTTTGCGGCAATAATCTCGACAAGGTGCGCCACTACGGCACTATTGACGCCATCGAAAAAGGCCGCGACATAGATGCATATGTTGTGGCACCGCAAAATCCAGGTGGCAGCTGGCGCCCATCCAAAATCATGGACGTGGTGGAATGGGTGGAAAAGAATTATCCAATCGACTTAAATCGTGTCTACGTAATCGGGATGAGCCTCGGCGGATATGGCACACTCGACTTTGTGGCCACCTACCACGACCGCATAGCAGCCGCAATAGCTCTATGCGGCGGCGCCACGGTAAAAGACCTTAGCGGCCTTGACAATGTGCCACTGTGGATAATTCACGGCCTTAGCGACCGCGCAGTGTCGATCAGCCAAAGCGACCGCGTGGCCGAAGCTATTAAATCCAATGGCACCGGCCAACGATTAATCTACGACCGCGTCCCCGGCATGAATCACGGCCAACCTGCACGAATCCTCTATATGCGCGGCACCTACGATTGGCTGTTAAAACACTCTCTCGCCGACGAAAACAGAACGGTGGCTCAAGGATTCGCCATCAACCAATCAGCACTTCGCTCGGCCTACGACGGGCTAAACACTCGAAACGGCTATCAACATAAACACCGCACAAAACATCGCCATAAAAAAAGATGAACTCCTCAAAATTCCTTGAACAAGTAGCCGATTATTTCACCTCGCCGGCCAATACAAAGCGGTTGGCGCAAGTGACTTTTATCCTTCCCAACAAGCGCTCGGCAATGTTTCTGAAGCACTATGTGCAGCAGCGAGTGAAAGGCAAGGCAGTGTTCATGCCTCGTTTCACCACATTTGCACGTTTCATTGCGCGCACTTCAATGATAGCCGAGGCCGACCGCTACGACAGCCTGTTTTTGCTGTATCAAGCCTATCGCAGCGTCCTCGACAAATATGGCAGAATAGAGCAGGCAAAAGACTTTGACAAGTTTATCTTTTGGGGCGACATGATTATCAACGACTTTGACGAAATCGACAAATCGCTGGCCGATCCCAAGAAGCTATACCAAAATCTGAACGACCTGAAGCAAATCACTGCCGACTATCTCACCGATGATCAAAAGTCGGTGATTCGCGAGTTGTGGGGCGACACCCCGCTTACCGCCGAGGAGGGTCGCTTCTGGCTCCACATCAATCATAACAAAAACAGCGAGAAGCAGCTATTCAATAAATTCATCTCTCTGTGGCAAATTCTCGGCGAAGTCTACACCGAATTTCAGCAATTACTGCTCAAGCAAAACATCGCCACCCCCGGCATGCAAGCACGCCGCGCGCTGGAAAATCTGCGAAAGACACCCGTCGACAAATTCGCCAATAATATCTATGCATTTGTGGGACATAGCGACTTATCCGCCGCAGAATGCACAATTATGGATTTGCTGCAAAACAAGGGAGCAGCCGAATTTTTCTGGGACTTCGAGCCGCCGTTTTTCAGCAAGATTGATAGCGACAAGACCATAATTTCGGCCGACAATCGCGCATTCAGCATAATCAGAAATCTCACCAAGCGCTATCCGATGCCGTCAGATTTTGAGCTGACCGGCACCGGCAAAGCGCCAAAAATCGACATAATAGGTGTCCCGTCGGCTGTAGGCCAAGCCAAGAAAGCCGACAATGTGATCCTAAGCTTGTTAAATGACGGCCAACTTGAAGGCGACCGCGCCATCAACACCGCTATTGTGCTGCCCGACGAAGCCATGCTCATGCCATTGATGCTTGGTCTCCCCAAAGAGCTTAGCAGTCTGAATATCACGATGTCGCTGCCATATTCATCGACACGATTCGCCACTCTCTTCCGCGCCATTATCTCAATGCAAAAAAATGCGCGCAAGAAAAAGAATAAATGGACCTTTTTCCACAAAGATGTGCTGGAAGTGTTAATGCACCCACACATTGCCATGATTGCGCCGCAAGAGAGTGAGAAAATCCGCAAATTCATCCTCAAGACAGGCATGTTTAACATCGAGGCCGACCAAATTGTGGAGCGATGTGAAGATTTGAAATTTGTATTCACTCCGGTGGAGCATTGCTCTAAGCTGGCCGAGGTGTACCAATATACCAACAACCTTATCGAGGGTATGCGACAAGCGGTAAAAAGCCATGGATTGGCCGATGCAATGGAGTTGCAACTACTCGATAAGTTCAGCAAAGATATTCAGGAAATCAACGATCTTGCCGAGAAATATCAAATAGAGATGCATGAATCCACATTCTTCATACTATTTGAGCGCATTATGTCGTCGTCGAAAATTCCTCTCACCGGCACACCGCTAAAGGGAATGCAAATAATGGGCGTGCTTGAATGTCGCGCACTCGATTTTGACAATATCATATTCCTGTCGATGAGCGAACGCACATTCCCGCGCAGGAACTATGTGCGCACGATGATTCCAAACAATTTGCGCCGAGGATATGGTCTTGCACCGATTGAGCAGCAAGAGAGCTTTCACGCCTATTATTTCTATCGCGCACTCACGCGTGCCAAGCATGCCACGCTTATCTACGACTCGCGCTCGTCGGGCGTAGGCGGCGGTGAAATGTCGCGATACCTCACCCAGCTGATATATTTGCACGACAACGGCAACATCACCCACCAACACATCGAGCTTGAGGGCGAGCAGCCGTCGCAGCGCGAAATTCTTGTTGAGAAAAGCCCGCGAGTGATGGCCGAGCTTAATGCATTCAAGGTGAAAGGCGGGCTAAATATATCCGCATCGGCACTCAAAGATTATATGACATGCCCGCTATCATTCTATCTGCGCCATGTCAAGCAACTGAGAGAAGAGGACGAGCCGCAAGATTCTCTCACAGCGGCACAAATAGGCAATGTGTTCCACAACAGCGTGCAAATGCTATTGGAAGAATACAAAGGTCGCTTGATAAAGCACGACGACTACGACCACTTGATTCCGAAAATTGGCGATGTCGTGATGGAAATGATGTCGCGCGAGCGCTACAAAGGGCGTGTAAAGGGCGAGGATATGTCGGCCGAAGCCCTGCTTGTGGCCGCGCAAATTCGTGCACAGATCGAATTTTTGTTCATCGCCGAGCAACGCACCTACGGCGACAGCGGCGTCACATATATCGCAGGCGAATATCCTGTGACCGGCCAATGGACCGTTGGAAAGCATACGTTTAATTTTACGATGAAAATCGACCGCATTGATCAATTGGCCGATAAGTATCTAAAATTCATCGACTACAAAACCGGCCGCAGCGACTCAATCAGCACCCCGGGCATGGCCAACCTGTTTTCAAGCGACCATAAATATCACGCCATCTTTCAATTAATGCTGTATGCCGAGGCCTACAACCGGCTTGTCGACCCCACGGCTAAAATCGACATTCAGCTATATGTGATAAAGGATATTGTGACCTCCGGACTCCTTGCCAACTTGAAATTCAATCGTGCCCCACTCGACCGCGATGCCATTCGCAATGATTTCTATAGCGAATTTAGCGATCTCATCGACAAGATCTTCGACGACTCCACTCCATTCGTTCAATGCGAAGGCACCGACAGCTGTAATTTCTGCCAATTCAAGCTAATGTGCGGCAAAAATATTCCTGAGCCAAGATATTAATGCTATGGCCGGCCTTTACATCCACATACCATTCTGTAAGTCGAAGTGTATCTACTGCGATTTCTACTCGCTGCCATCTCGGCACGACTACACCACCGTGGTGGATAGCCTAATCTACGAACTCAACAGCCGCCGACACGAGCTGTCCACCCCAATAGAGACTATTTATATAGGCGGCGGCACGCCATCTGTGCTGCCACAGCCGTTATTGGCCAAGCTAATCTCTGCGCTGCCGCAAGAACACTGTAAAGAATTTACGATTGAGGCGAATCCCGACGACATTACGCCCGATTTCATCAAATGTGTGCATGATTTAGGAGTGAATAGGCTCAGCATGGGGGTGCAATCGCTCAACGATGACATATTAAAGGTCCTGCGCCGACGCCACACAGCACGGCAAGCTCTCGCAGCCATCGACACTATAATCGAAAATGGCATATCAAATATATCGTGCGACTTGATATACGGCATCCCCGGATTAACGGAAGCCACATGGGAATCAAGCCTTGCCGACCTACTATCCACACCGATCACACATCTATCGTCTTATTGCCTCACCTATTATGAAGGCACCCCACTCTACTCTTTGCAACAACGCGGAGAGATGCTGCCACCATCTGATGATGAAATAGAGAAACAATACAACGCAATGCGACTTGTCGCAGCAAGCCACGGTTTTGAACATTATGAGATATCAAATTTAGCCAAACCAGGCTACAAATCGCGTCATAATTCATCCTATTGGCTACCTGACACCGAGTGGCTGGGAATCGGCCCTTCGGCCCACTCCTACACAGAGCGTATTCGCCGCGCCAACCCCTCAAGCATTGAGAAATGGCAAGAAAATTTGCCTAAAGCCTACGAGGAAGAGGTGGAAAATTCCACAGAACGATCCAATTCATTTATATTCACATCATTACGCACATCCGCAGGGCTCGATTTATCAATCTTTTCAAAAGATATTGCCGACGGAATACTGCGCGACGCACAAAAATTTATTCGAAACGGATTGATGCGCTGCGACAATAATCACCTGATTATCTTGCCCGAACATTGGCTAATCGCCGACTCAATTACTGTAGACTTATTGCGCTAACTCTTGGCCATATCACGGATAATTACTACCTTTGCGGAAAGAAAAACCTATTTTCCAAAGATATGATAACTTTCTTCAAGAAGGACAGCCGAAAGGTGTTCCTCGTTAAATCATCTCAGAAGTTAACTACCGACGAGGTGACGCGTTTATCGTGGCTACTGGGTGGTGCCAAACCTTTGACCTCATCTTCAATTAAAGGTAGGTTTGTCGGACCGCGTAAAGAAATGATTACTCCTTGGAGTACCAATGCCGTTGAGATTACCCAAAACATGGGTCTTGACGGCATTGAACGTATTGAGGAGTTTGCCCATGTACCGGCAACCGGACAAATCGAGCTCGACCCAATGCTTCAGCGCGTCTACGAGAATCTGCGTGCAAGCGACTTTGAAATTAAGAAACAACCCGCGCCAATTGTATATATCGACGATATTTCGGCATATAATGCATCAGAGGGCTTGGCGCTCTCTGCCGAAGAAGAAGATTATCTGAGAAAATTGAGCGAACGTCTTGGCCGCCCTCTCACCGACAGCGAAGTGTTTGGTTTCTCACAAGTAAACTCTGAGCACTGCCGCCACAAAATTTTCAACGGCACATTCGTGATCGACGGCAAAGAGATGCCTAGCTCGCTCTTCGGCTTAATCAAGAAAACATCCAAAACTAATCCCAACGGATTGGTTTCGGCTTATCGCGATAATGTTGCTTTTGTAAAGGGTCCGCGTATCAATCAATTCTACCCGACAAATCCCGACCAACCTGATTTCTTTGAAGAACGTCAGACACAATCGGTGATTTCGCTGAAGGCTGAGACTCATAACTTCCCCACGACCGTGGAGCCGTTCAACGGCGCTGCAACAGGCTCGGGTGGCGAAATTCGCGACCGTCTCGGCGGTGGCCGCGCATCTTTGCCCTTGGCTGGCACTGCCGTCTATATGACATCGTATCCGCGCTTGACTCCCGAAAACAAGTGGGAATTAATGATGAATCCTCGCGTGTGGCTGTATCAGACACCGGCCGAAATTCTTATCAAAGCGTCAAACGGTGCATCAGACTTTGGCAATAAATTCGGCCAGCCATTAATCTGCGGCTCGGTGTTGACCTTTGAACACGCTGAAAACGACATAAATTTTGGCTACGACAAGGTGATAATGCTTGCCGGCGGCGTGGGCTATGCCGATGCCAAAGATGCACAAAAAGGCATTCCACAACCCGGCCAAAAGGTAGTTGTAGCCGGTGGCGACAACTATCGCATCGGCATGGGCGGCGGTGCTGTGTCGTCGGTCAACACCGGCAGCTATGCCAACGCCATCGAGCTCAACGCTGTGCAGCGTGCCAATCCGGAAATGCAAAAGCGTGTTTCCAACGTGATTCGCGCGTTGGCCGAGGCCGAGCATAATCCGATTGTATCCATCCACGATCACGGCGCCGGCGGCCATTTAAATGCACTGTCTGAATTGGTGGAAGCTACCGGTGGACGCATCGACATGAGCGCCCTTCCCGTAGGCGATCCCACTCTATCTGCCAAGGAAATTATCGGCAACGAAAGCCAGGAACGTATGGGCTTTGTAATCAGCGCCAACGACATCCCATTTGTAGAAAGAATTGCGCAACGCGAACGCGCTCCAATGTATGTGGTGGGCGAAACCACCGGCGACAATCGCTTTGTATTTGAACAAAAAGACGGCACTCGCCCCATCGACCTCGATATGGCCGATATGTTTGGCAACTCACCCAAAACTGTAATGACCGACAACACCGTCGACCGCAAATACGACGATGTGGCCACTGATAGCGCCAAAATTGGCGAATATTTGCACGATGTGCTGTCTCTTGAAGCTGTGGCTTGCAAAGATTGGCTCACAAATAAAGTTGACCGCTCAGTCACAGGCCGTGTAGCTCGCCAGCAATGCCAAGGCCCGCTGCAATTGCCATTGAGCGACTGTGGCGTCGTATCACTCGACTATCGCGGCAAATCAGGTATAGCCACATCAATAGGCCATGCACCCCAAGCCGCATTGGCTGATTCGGCCGCCGGCTCTGTACTTTCCATCGCAGAATCTCTCACCAACATTGTTGGCGCTCAACTTGCCAAAGGCTTAAAGAGCGTGTCGCTTAGCGCCAACTGGATGTGGCCATGCCGCAACGAGGGACAAGACGCAGCGCTCTACAAGGCCGTGCAAGCTTGCTCGGATTTCGCTTGCGCACTGGGCATCAATATCCCCACCGGCAAAGACTCGCTGTCAATGACTCAGAAATATTCCGACGGCAAATCTGTATTGGCCCCGGGCACAGTAATTATATCTGCTGCCGGCGAGGTTTCAAACATCCGCCGCACAGTGTCGCCGGTAATTGTAAATACTGCAAATTCATCTCTCTACTATATCGACTTCTCTTCCGACAGTCTGCATCTTGGAGGCTCGGCTTTAGCTCAATCGCAGGGCAAAGTTGGCTCTGACGTGCCTACCGTCAAGAATGTCGAGGCTTTCAAAAATGCATTTGAAGCTGTTCAGCAACTCGTAAAAGGCCGCAAATTGCTGGCTTTGCACGATGTCAGCGCCGGTGGCCTTATCGTCACCTTGCTGGAAATGCTGTTCGCCAATACAAATGGTGGCTTAAAGCTGCACACAGAGGGCTTCAAAAAACATGGCGAAACCGACCTGGTAAAAATCCTATTCGCCGAGAATCCGGCAATCGTAGTCCAAGTGGCCGATTCTGCAAAAGCAGCCACTGAGGCTATTTTGGCTAAGGCCGGCGTAAACTTCTTTGAAATCGCATCGCCTATCGAAAGTCGCGAAATCAATGTATGCCACAACGGTTCAGAGCTGTCGCTTGATGTCGACGCTTTGCGCGATGTGTGGTATCGTCCATCCTTCTTGCTCGACAAGCTGCAAAGTGGCGAAGAATGTGCCACCAAGCGCTTCGAAAACTATAAAAACCAGCCGGTTAAATACACCATCCCGACTGCATTCAAGGGCAAACTTGCCGACCTTGGCTTGGCTGAAGGCCGCAAAGAGCGCAGTGGCATCCGCGCTGCTATCATTCGCGAAAAAGGCGTTAACGGCGACCGCGAAATGGCCTACTCGCTATTCCTTGCAGGCTTCGACGTGAAGGATGTTCACATGACCGACCTTATGAGCGGCC
>CAZRCU010000059.1:0-11893 GCA_964598685.1 uncultured Bacteroides sp. | reverse complement strand
CAGTGTAAATAGTTTCTTCATAGATGAGAAATTTATTTAGGAATAGAATTGTTTTTGCTTTTTCAGTGCAAAAGTAGATAAAATTGATTAAAAATTAAAGATAAAGTGGTAAAAATCACTGATGAAAGGAAGACGATGGATGTTGAATTTCGGCGTAAAAGCACATTTTATGCAATTTTTATGGCGAGGAAGTGTTAATTAAGCGGCAAGAGTGGCCGGAATTAGTGGAAATCTTGTTACCTTTGTAGTTGGTTTTATCCAATTCACGCGATTTTGAGAAAGATTCTCCTATATATCATAGCGTTAGCCGTTTTGCCGCAGCTCGGAGCAGTTGTGGGCCGCATGGCTATTGACGAGGTGTATTCAGCAATGGATACCGTCGACAGCATGGCCGTGGCACCGCAAATGATAGTGCCGGATTCGCTTGTGGGGGATTCAATCTCTGTGGATTCGTTGGCGATTCCAATGGATACGGCGGTGGGAGTGGCGGTGCCCGACACCTTTGTGCCGCGATTGCGCCCTGTTCTCAACAAGGTGGATTTGGATGCGTCGGTTAACTTCTCGTCGAGCGACTCGATGGTGATTATTCGCCGGGATTCAGCGTTTATGTATGGCAATGGCAATGTGTCGTATGGCAATATCAATCTGAAGGCTGCCAATATCGAGATGAGTCTTGGCGATAATACGGTGTATGCCGTTGGCGTGCCGGACTCGTTAGGCGATATTCAAGGCTCTCCGGTTTTTAAAGAGGGCGATGATGAATATGAGGCCGCCACAATGCGCTATAATTTCAAAAGCGAAAAGGGCTATATCACGAATGTGGTGACGCAGCAGGGCGAAGGCTATCTGACCGGTGGCATCACCAAGAAAGAAGACAACGGCGATTTCTATATCGCGAATGGCCGTTACACCACATGCGAGGACCACGACGATCCTCACTTCTATTTCAATATCACCAAGGGCAAGATGCGTGCGGGCAAGGATGTGGTGACAGGCCCGGCATATATGGTGTTGGCCGGATTGCCATTGCCGTTGGCCGTGCCGTTTGGCTATTTCCCGTTTTCGTCGAAATATTCGTCGGGTATAATCGTGCCGTCGTTTGGCGATGATTACACCAAGGGCTTTTATTTGCGCGATGGCGGTTATTATTTCGCAATCAATGATAATATCGACTTGGCTCTTACTGGCGAAATCTACACCAAGGGCTCATGGGGTCTCACGGGAAGGTCGACCTATGCCAAGCGCTATAAATATTCAGGCAGCTTTAATGTGAGCTATTTGAAGACGATTACCGGCGAAAAGGGTAGTCCGGACTATTCGGCGCAGACCAACTTCCAAGTGTTGTGGAGCCACTCGCAGGATTCCAAGGCAAATCCCAATATGAACTTGTCGGCGAGCGTTAACTTCACCACCTCGGGCTATTCGCGCAACGACCTGAATTCCTATTATTCAAACTCGTTTACCGAGAACACCAAGAGCTCGACGGTGAATATGTCGTATCGCTTTCCGAATAGCAAATGGTCGGCATCGGCGAGCTTGAGTGTGTCGCAGCGCACGCAGGATTCGACGTTGAATGTGTCGTTCCCTAATCTTACGCTGACGATGAGCCAGGTGTATCCCTTTAAGCGCAAGCACGCTGTGGGCAATGAGAAATGGTATGAAAAGATTAGAATCTCGTATTCTGGACAGTTTCAGAATTCACTCACAGCCAAGCAGAATGTGTTTTTCAAGAAGAGCCTGATTAAGGATTGGCGCAATGCATTCCGCCACAGTATTCCCATCTCGGCTACGTTTAACGTGTTCAGCTACTTCAACCTGACGCCGAGCATTAATATCACCGATCGTATGTACACATCGAAGGTGCGCCGCCAATGGGACCCCAATGCGGCAGCCGAGGTGTGCGACACTTCATATAGCCTGTATAATGTGTATGATTTTTCTGCGGCTATGTCGCTGGATACAAAGATCTACGGATTCTGGCGCCCGATAGGCTTCTTAGGCAAGAAGGTGAAGATGATTCGCCACGTGCTCACGCCGTCGGTGTCGTTCTCAGGCGCTCCGGATTTCGGTTCGAGCTTCTTTGGCTATTACGGCCAATACGATTATGTGGATGCTAATGGCGTCACACAGACCAAACGCTACAATTATTATCCGAATGCGCTGTATGGCGTGCCGTCGGAGGGCAAGTCGGGTGTTGTGTCGTATTCATTGGCCAATAATGTGGAAATGAAGGTGAATTCCAACGACTCGGTGGGAGAAAAGAAGATCTCGCTGATTGAGAATTTCACTATCGGACAAAGCTATAATTTTGCTGCCGACTCGCTGAATTGGTCGAACATCAACACATCGCTGTTGTTGCGTCTTACCAAGGGCTTTAACCTGAATCTGTCGGCTGTGTGGGATGTCTACACCTATCAGCTCAATTCGTCGGGCAATCCGGTGCGTGTGAATATCCCGCGATGGAAGGCCGGCAAGGGCTTTGGCCGCTTGTCGAGCACCGGCACATCGTTTTCATACACATTCAACAACAGCACTTTCCGCCGCAAAGATAAGAAAGATAAAAACGATAAGGATAACGGCCAAAATAATAATCCCAATTTGGCCGGAAATCTACCGCCTAGTGGCGATGAAGAAGACAATGAAGGCAAGAAAGGCGACGACCATGATGGCCTGAATCTCACCGACGAGGGCTATCTGAAATGGGACGTACCGTGGAGCTTGTCGGTGAATTATTCGATTGGCTATGCTTATGGCACGTTTAATAAGCAGAAGATGGAGTATGACTCCAAGATAACGCAGAACCTGAGTTTGTCGGGCACGTTGAGGCCTACGGCCAATTGGAATTTCTCGTTTACGGCGTCGTACAACTTTGACACGCATCGCTTGGCCTATATGAATTGCAATATATCGCGCGATTTGCACTGCTTCTCAATGCGAGCAAGCTTTGTGCCTGTAGGCCCCTACAAGAGCTATTCGTTTAATATTGCCGTGAAATCGGCAATGCTGTCGGATCTTAAGTATGATAAGCGCTCGTCGACGTCGAATGGCGTGGATTGGTATTAATCTTGAGCACACTACTTATAATATAGCGGGCAGGATACGTAGAAATATCCTGCCCGCCGTGTTTGGTTGTCGGCCCTTGTGAGAGTTTACTTACCGATTGGCTCGAGCTTCACGGTGAAGTGGCGCATTAGTGGGGCTTCCCACACGATGCGCACGCCATGGGTGATTTGCTCGCGGCGGTCGAATACGTTTTTGAGGGCTACGGCCACCACGTCCATGTGATTGTCGGTGTAGACTCGGCGAGGGATTGCCAGGCGCAGCAGGTCGAGGCCGTTGAAGCGGTTTTCGCGTGTAATGGGATCGCGGTCGGCCAGCAGATAGCCGATTTCGCAGCCGCGAATGCCTGCTTCGAGATATAGCTCGGTGGTGAGAGTCTGTGCGGGGAATTCCTCTTTAGGCACGTGTGTGAGCACTTTTGGGGCGTCGATGAAGATGGCGTGGCCACCGGCAGGGCGCTGGTAGGGGATGCCAAACTCGTCGAGGCGCTTGGCCAGGTGTTCCACTTGGTGGATGCGAGTTTGCAGATTATCGAATTCGGTGTTTTCGTCGAGGCCAACGGCCAGGGCGTCCATGTCGCGGCCGTTCATGCCACCATAGGTGAGATAGCCCTCGATGGGGATACAGAAGCATTTGGCGCCTTCATACCAGTCTTCGTGGCGAGTGGCGATGAATCCGCCCATGTTGACGATGCCGTCTTTTTTAGCCGACATTGTCATGCCGTCGGCAAGAGAGAATATCTCGCGGGCGATTTCTTTGATGGTGCGGTTGGCTTGGCCTTGCTCGCGGGTCTTGATAAAGTAGGCGTCTTCGGCGAATCTGGCCGAGTCGAGGATCACACGTTTCCCGTATTTATCGGCAACGGCACGCACTTGGCGCAGGTTTTCGAGAGATACGGGCTGGCCGCCGGCGGTGTTGTTGGTGATGGTGACGATAATAAATGGCACGTGGTCGGCATGCTCTTCAAGCACTTTTTCAAGCTTTTTAATGTCGACGTTGCCCTTGAACGGCACTTCGAGTTGGGTGTCGCGAGCTTCATCTACTGTGCAGTCGACGGCGAATGCGTGGCGCGATTCAATGTGGCCCTTTGTGGTGTCGAAGGGAGAGTTGCCCGGGATGATGTCGCCTTCCTTAACCAGGTAGCTGAAGAGCACGTTCTCGGCAGCGCGTCCTTGGTGGGTGGGGATTACGTAGTTGAATCCGGTGAGGCTGGTAATTGTAGATTTAAGACGGAAGAACGAGGCTGCGCCGGCATAGCTTTCGTCGCCGGTCATCATAGCGGCCCATTGGCGATCGCTCATGGCGCCGGTGCCGGAGTCGGTGAGAAGGTCGATATAGACTTGGTCGGCGCGGAGCTGAAATACGTTGTAGTTGGCATCCTTGAGCCATTGTTCACGCTCGGCGCGAGTCGACTTTCTAATCGGTTCCACCATCTTGATTTTCCATGATTCTGCAAAAGGTAGTTCCATTGATTTTATAAGGTTTTATTGTGGTTATGATTAAAATATGCGCTAAAATTAGCGAAAATAATTGCAATCAGCAAGAAAAAGAAGATAAAAGTGCGAGAAATACGGATAAAAAGAAAATCCCCTGCGAAAAAATCGAAGGGGATTTTATTCAGTAGTCTTACCAGGATTCGAACCTAGACAGACAGAACCAAAACCTGTAGTGCTACCATTACACCATAAGACTATCTGCTGAATTGCGCTGCAAAGTTAGGGGTTTTTCTTGAAACGTGCAAGAGTTTTGGCAAGAAATTTTCAAAAAAATCGAATTTTTCAAGAATTGTAGAGGCGACAGATATTAATGTAGAGCCTGTATTGTGGCTTGTATCATGCTGTTAGATGAAAATTGGAGCCGTGGCAGAGAACTTCATTTAAGGTTAGTGGCAAAGAAGTCCTTTAAAGGTTGTAAAGCAGGAGATGTTAAATCCCAGTATTTAGAGTCGTTGAACAGCCAATCTCCCGAGCCCAATCTTCTGCGCAATTTATTGCTTAATTTTTGGGCGCTCATATAGGTGTGTAGCTTGCCTTTTAAATTAGGAGTATTGTATAACGGCTGTCCATCTTTGTCTTTTACACCAGAGACACATCTTTCGTAATCTTCAAAGCAATCAAAGAAAACCTGATGTAAATCACGGCGGGCAGTAGCTTCCATTAAGGTTTCTACATCTCCATCGTCATGGTTGTTGGGATAGATAAAATAGGGAAAGGAAATATCATTTGCCAGCAGATTCTTGTCTAAATCTTCTTTGCGCTTTTTAAAGCCATAGCCTTTTGCAATCGTATCTGCATCTATTAAGATAGCTACTTGGTCGCCTAGTGCTTTGGCCTGAAGCATTTGATTAATATTGGTCTCGTTAAAAAGGTTGCCAATCCCACCAACGCATATAAAGCCGATATCTTTTGTGGGAAAATGCAAATCTACAAAAGCTTTAAGGAAATGGTATTCGGGAGTTGTCCTATCTTCTGCTTCTATGAAGACTATATTCATTATCTAACTTCAATTTCTTGGTTAATAGAATAATCCAGGCTTTCCAAAGAGTAGTGATATGCGTTCAATTCGTCGTCAGAAGTTTTCAACAGCTTGAATGCGGCAATAAATTCTTTATGATTTTCGAGAGCTGCATCCCGTAGGCCTTTTATAGAGTCGATGTCGTGAGTCGTTATAAACAATTGAGTGTTGTTTCGAATAGCTGCATTTATAAGAACTTTCCATAAATTACACATTACGGAATAATGGAAGCCATTACTAATCTCATCAACAAGTAAAGCGCCATTCTTGCAATCATATATGGCTGTTAGGAGCGACACTATCTTTCTTGCACCATCTCCCATCATATTAACGGGAATACGCATGGCCAAACCCACGTCGACCAGCATCGCTTGATCTGTAAATATAAAGTCTTTTACTCGTGGCTCTATTAGTCTAAGGCCTTCTACAATAAAGTGCTCGTCTTTGTTTTGAAGGATGTTTTTCAGTCCTTGTATTGATGCGCTAAAATTATACTTTGGGCTTAAGTATGTACATCTTAATGATTCGACATAGTCTTTTGCTATAACACGAGTAGCATCAGCAGAATCGGCTGAGTCGAAACGTAGCTGCGATTCGTAATGAGCATCATTAATTGTAAAATCAAATTTTAAGCCATAATCTCCATCTTCTACATTCGATAGGATACTTGTGTCATCAGCATTTAGCGATACGTTGTTTTGCTTTTGTTCAAAAAGATTTATCTTCAAATCGCGTACTTCTTCATTTTCCAGGCGGATATGAATCGGGTCGGTTGAATCTAAATTATAGAAGTCGAGTTTAAGATCATTTAAACGAGCTTTGCTATAACCGCGCATCAAGTTAACATGTATAGGTAGTAGTGGGTTTGATACACCACTGGCTAAAAACAAAGCTTCCAACAACGAAGATTTTCCGCAATTATTCTTTCCGAAAAACAGATTAATTTGCTTGAAGCCCTCGATAGAAGCATGTTTTATACCCCTGAATCGTTCTATTTCGATCTTGTTAAACATTCTTTCGGCAGTTATTAGATTATAAGTTAACACACAAAGTTAACAAAAATATCTTGTATATAGCTGATTTTACAAGTTTTATTAGTGGAAAAGGCGTATTCCCGAGATTATGTGGCGGGGAGGGTGAGGATTTCGCTGAGGATGTCGACGGCGGTTGAGACGGATTTCACGTTGAGGATAGAGAAGCTGCGACGTGCCGAGGCTGTGCGAATCTTCACGCGGCGCGGATGCTGAGTGAGGTAGGTGAGGAGTCGTCCAAACATTGGCGACATATAGTAGGCCTTGTTGTCTTCGCTCACAAAGTAGATGTACATAACTCCTTGCTTGAGGTTGACTTTCTCGATGCCGAGTCGGCGAGCAAGGCGTCGAAGGGTGGGCACGCGGAGCAGTTCGGCTGTCTCGGGTGGAATTGCGCCAAATCGGTCTTCGAGACGGCGGCGGAATGCGTCTACGAGGTCGTCGCGGTCGATTGAGTCGAGCTCTTGGTAAAGGGCGATTCGCTCGGCAGCTTGCGGCACATAGGTTGAGGGCAGCATTAGCTCGAGGTCGCTCTCGATTGCGCAGTCGGCGGCGTAGTCTTCGCTTGGGTTGACATCGTTGTCGGCTTGGGCGAGGTCGGCAAATTCTTCGGTGCGGAGCTCGAGCACTGCTTCACGGAGAATCTTTTGGTAGGTTTCGTAACCGAGGTCGGCAATAAATCCGCTTTGCTCGGCACCCAGGAGGTTGCCGGCACCGCGGATGTCGAGGTCTTGCATGGCGATATGGATTCCCGAACCAAGGTCGGAGAATGATTCGATTGCTTGCAGACGGCGACGAGCGATAGGTGTGAGCGGGCTGCCGGGCGGCACCATGAGATAGCAGAATGCTTTGCGCGAGCTGCGGCCCACTCGGCCACGCAATTGGTGGAGCTCGCTGAGACCAAAGTTTTGAGCGTTGTTGACAATTATCGTATTGACGCGAGGCATGTCGATGCCGCTTTCGATAATCGTGGTGGATAGGAGTACGTCGAAGTCGTGTGCGGCAAAGTTGACAATCGTCTCTTCGAGGGTGTCGGGGGGCATTTGGCCATGGGCCACGGCGGTGCGAGCGTCGGGCACAAGACGGTGTACCATCTTTTCAAGGTCGTAGAGGCCTTCGATGCGGTTGTTGACGATAAACACTTGCCCGTCGCGAGCCATTTCAAAGTTGATGGCTTCGCGCAACAGGTCGTCGTCGAGCGATGTGACTGATGTGACGATGGGGTAGCGATTGGCCGGAGGAGTGGTGATGGCTGAGAGGTCGCGAGCACCCATGAGCGAGAATTGCAGCGTGCGAGGAATAGGTGTGGCGCTCATGGTGAGGGTGTCGATATTCACCTTGAGCTGCTTTAATTTCTCTTTTACGGCCACGCCGAATTTTTGCTCTTCGTCGACTATCAGCAGCCCGAGGTCTTTGAATTTGACGGTCTTGCCGATAAGCTTGTGAGTGCCGATGATTATGTCGATCTTGCCCTGAGCCAGGTCGTCGAGAATTTGCTTGGTTTGCTTGGCGGTGCGAGCACGCGACAGATACTCCACGCGCACCGGGAAGTCTTTGAGGCGTTCGGAGAATGTGGTGAAGTGTTGGAACGCGAGGACGGTGGTGGGCACCAACACGGCCACTTGCTTGCCGTCGGTGGCTGCTTTGAATGCTGCGCGAATGGCGATTTCGGTTTTGCCGAAACCTACGTCGCCGCAGATAAGGCGGTCCATGGGACGTTCGCTTTCCATGTCGGCTTTGACGGCCCGTGTGGCGGTGAGCTGGTCGGGGGTGTCTTCGTAGATAAATGAGGCCTCAAGCTCTTCTTGCATATATGAATCGGGCGAGAATGCATAGCCCTTTTCCTCTTTTCGGGCTGCATAGAGGCGAATGAGGTCGCGAGCAATGTCTTTAAGCTTGGATTTGGTGCGGTCTTTCACCTTGTTCCAGTTGCCTGAGCCGATGCGGTTGAGCTTAGGCGGGACGCCCTCTTTGCCGCGATATTTGGCAAGCTTGTGGAGCGAGTGGATGCTCACAAAGATGATGTCGTTGTTTTGATACACCAGCTTGATCATCTCTTGCGTGTGTCCGCCGACGTCGGTGCGGAGCAAGCCGGCGAATTTGCCTACGCCGTGGTCGATGTGCACCACATAGTCGCCCACTTCGAGCGCGTTGAGCTCTTTGAGCGAGAATGCGATCTTGCCTGAGCGGGCACGGTCGCTGCGCAGAGTGTACTTGTGGAAGCGGTCGAATATCTGGTGGTCGGTGAATACGCACATGTGGGTGGCGTGGTCGACAAAGCCTTGGTGGAGCGTGGACAAAATCGGAGTGAAGGTGATTTTATCGCCACGGTCTTCGAATATCACCTTAAGGCGTGCAAATTGCTTTTCGTTGTCGCTTAGAATGCAGATGGTGTAGCCGTCGTTGAGCAGCTTGGTGAATGCTTCGCTGATAAGGTCGAAGTTTTTGTGGTAGAGGCCTTGCGGCGAGCAGTCCCAATTGAGGGCGTGGCTTGCTGTTGGAGCTTCCGGAGCCGCGGTGAAGCCTATGTGTGGCAGTGCGGCTAATTGCGCTGCGAATGAGTCGGGGTCGACGATGCGTTCCATGGCCTTGGTGTCGATGTCGCCTGCGGTAAGGGCATTGGCCGACATTGTCTCGCCGGCTATCTCTTTGATGCGCTCGGCGGTGCGGTCGGGTTGCCGCGCAATAATCAGGGTGCCCGGCTCCATGTATTCGAGCAGGGATTGGCCGCGAGAAGTGCGAGCGTCCACGTCGGCCACGATGTCTACGCGGTCGAGCTGCGTCTCGGATAGCTGAGTCTCGATGTTGAAGGAGCGAATCGAGTCGATTTCGTCGCCGAAGAAGTCGAGGCGATAAGGCAGCTCGTCGGAGTAGCCGAATATGTCGATGATTGAACCGCGCACGGCAAAGTGTCCGGGCTCGTAGACATAGTCGACCTCGACGAATCCACACTCGCGCAACCGCTTTTGCAGCTCTACGGGGTCGTAGTTGGCGCCTTTAACCAGCGAGATTGTGTCGCGGTTGACATCGTCGCGCGAGGCTACTTGCTCGGCCAGCGCTTCGGGATAGGTAATGACGAATCTGAGGCTTGAATCTGAGGCGATTCGTCGCAGGGCCTCGGTGCGGAGAATTACGGATGGTGCGTCTACTTGGCCATAGCGGATGTCGCGCTTGTAGCCCGAGGGAAATAGTGCCAACGCTTCCTCGGAAAGCAGACGAGACAGGTCGTGGTAGATGTATCCGGCATCGTCGATGTCTTGGGCGATGATTAGCGACGGGTGGGGCGTAGGCGGCAAAGCCGAGATTGCAACAGCCGCTGCCGAGCCGGCCAGAGATGTGATTACCGGTGTCTTGCCCGGGGCAGCCTTTGTGGCCAAAGCCTTAATGGCCTTGGCGCGTGCGGGCGTTATGAGAGAATGTGTTAACTGCTCTATTGTCACAGCTATAACTTACTTGCGTAGAATTGTTTTATAACGAGGCGCATCGAGAAGCACGGTGCGAGCCGAATCATAGAATTCGTCGTATTTGAGAGAGCGACGCACGAGGTCGGCCTCGGAGAAGTATCTGTCGCCGATTTCAGCGTCGAGCATGGGAATGAGCAAGTTGCGATTGAAGTCGAGGTCGTGTTGAAGGTTGTGGCGCAGCATTTTGTCGAGGTTGTCGATTTGAGCGCTTACCGAGTCGTTGAGGTATCCCTCAAATTTAGCTACGTCGCGCAGATATTTGATGGCGGATTCGCTCATGCGATCGTATTTGAATTTGTCGGGGTTGATAAAGGCCTTGAAGTCTTCAAAAATCGAGTCGGTCACTTGCCAGGTGACTGGGTCGAGAGTGGCGGTGTTGCGCGAGACGAAGCGGTTGGCGTAGTCGAAGGCCCAATAGTCGTTGGCAATGGTGTAGATAAGGCTGTTGCTTGTGGAGTCGGAGATTGCTATGTCGGGGGTGATGCCGCCACCGTCGCGCACTTCGCGGCCGTTGTGGGTGTGCCATACGGTGGTGAGGCTGTCGGGAATACGGGCTACGGAGCCGTCGGGATTGCGGTGGCTATAGTCGATGGCTTGAATCAGGCGTCCGCTGGGAATGTAATAGCGGGCCACGGTCACTTTGAGCATGCCACCGTAGGGCAGCTCTCGAGAGCTTTGCACAAGGCCCTTGCCGAAGGAGCGTTCGCCAATGATGATTGCGCGGTCGAGGTCTTGGAGCGAACCTGATACGATTTCAGAAGATGATGCGGTGCCGTCGTTGATTAGTACGGCTAACGGGATGTTGACGTCGACGGGCGAGGAAGTGGTTTTGTAGATCTTCACGTCGGAGGCTTCAAAGCCGCGAGTGCGCACCACCTCTGTGCCCTTGGGAACGAACAGACCGACGATACTGACGGCGCTTTCGAGCAATCCGCCGCCGTTGTCGCGCAAGTCGAGCACGAGGCCGCGGAGATTGGCGTTGCGCTTGAGCTCAATGATGGCTTTCTTCACGTCGCCGGCGCTATGCTCGTTGAATGTGGTGAGGCGGATGTAGCCGATGCCGGTGGAGTCGATGCCGTAGTAGGGTAGGTGGGTCATGGTGATTGTGCGGCGGGTGATGTCGAATGTGAGGATTGAATCCTCGGCGTAGGGACGACACACCTTGACAAGGACGTGAGATCCGGCGGCGCCACGAAGAGCGCGGCTTACGGCATCAAAGTCGGGGTCGTTGGAGGCGTCGAGGTTGTCGACCGAGAGAATTACGTCGCCGTGGCGAAGGCCAGCAAGGCGAGCGGGCGAGTCCCACATAGGTTGCGACACGATCACGCGATTATTGCGCTTGCTCAAGACAGCGCCGATGCCGCCGTATTGTCCTGAGGCGATGCTGGTGAGGTCTTCGCTGTTTTCCGAGGGATAATATTCGGTGTAGGGATCGATTTTGTTGAGCATGGAGGTAATTGCCGTGCGCACGAGCTTTTTGGCGTCGATGGTGTCGACATAGTTCACTTGCAATTCCTTGAGAATGGCGGTAAATATATTGATGTTGCGAGTGATTTCAGCTTTGTCGCTGCGTGATTGAGCGGGGGCATAAGAGAATGCCGAGCCGATGCCACATAGGATAATAACAGCAATGAGTAGTTTCTTCATTATCGGGTTATTGGAAATGACTTTATAAATAATGAGCAAAGTTATTATTAAATTCGGTTTAAAACAATAAGAATGGCGAAATAAATGCGAGGTAGGGGATGAGAAAAGGGCTTAAAAAGGGATAAAATGCAAATTTTTTAAAGAAAAAGTGCCGGAAGTGTTGCGTATGTCAAATTA
>CAZRCU010000058.1:0-11951 GCA_964598685.1 uncultured Bacteroides sp. | reverse complement strand
ACAATCTTTTGATTTTGGGGAACACGGGAATTTGCGTAACTTTGTCGACTGAAATAACCCAAGTATTACACATTAATAATATATGCAATATGGCAAACTGGTTTGAATGCAAAGTAAGATACGATAAACTCCAAGAAAACGGCTCGGCCAAGAAGGTGACAGAGCCCTATCTGGTTGACGCCCTCAGCTTCACCGAGGCCGAAGCTCGAATCACCGAAGAGCAAAAGCCCTTTATCTCCGGCGAATTTGACGTGGCCGCCGTTAAGCGCTCGAAAATCGCCGAAATCGCTTTCAACGACGAGGGCGACCGCTGGTATCTTGTAAAAGTAGGCTTCATCACCGTAGATGAAAAGAGCGGCGTGGAAAAGCGCAGCACTTCGCAAATGCTCGTTCAAGCCACAGGCTTCAAGAGCGCCTACGACAATTTCCTGGAACATATGAAAGGCACCATGGCCGACTATGATATCATCTCGATTAGCGAGACTCCGCTTATCGACGTGTATCGCATGGCTGTTAAGGACTAATCCACAGCAATGAACGCTATCGCCAACAGAATTGACACTATTCACAAGACTCTGCCCGATGGGGTGGAGCTTGTGGCTGTGTCGAAATTCCATCCTGCGGCCGACATCCGCGCCGCCTATGATGGCGGACAACGAATTTTCGGCGAAAGCAGAGTGCAAGAACTCCTTGCAAAAGAAGCCGAGCTGCCGGCCGACATCCGCTGGCACTTTATCGGACACCTACAGACCAACAAGGTGAAAGCCCTCGTGGGCCACGTGGCGCTGATTGAGAGCGTCGACTCTGAGCGTCTGCTCGAGCTAATCGACCGCATTTCGGCAGAGCAAGGCGTCATTACACGCGTGCTGATGCAAGTGCACGTAGCCGCCGAAGAGACCAAATTCGGATTCCTGCCCGACGAGCTCACCGACTATTTTGCCCGCCGCGCTTTTGAAAGCTTGAAAGCCACCCACATCTGCGGCATTATGGGCATGGCCACCAACACCGACGACCGAGAGCGAGTGGGCCAAGATTTCCAAACGATTGCTCAGCTGCATCACAAAATCATGCAAATGTGCCCCGACTTGCGCGGATTCGACACCATCTCGATGGGCATGAGCGACGATTACGGTCTGGCCATCGAGCATGGCTCCACGCTGGTGAGAATCGGCACCGCCATATTCGGCCCCCGCAACTACTAATCCTCCCCACCCCATTTAACGACAAAACACGGCCACAAGCCGCGTTTTTTTGTATATCTACGGCGCTATATAATCAATGCGCGCCGCTCGGGAATGAGTGGCGCGCAGGTGTATCGGGATATTGCCGGAGTGATTAGCAATACATTGCTTCGATTTCAGTGGAGTAGCGGTCGGCAATTACGAGGCGACGCAGCTTCAGAGTGTTGGTTAGCTCGCCGTTGGCGATGGTGAATTCGTGGGAGAGGAGTGTGAATTTCTTGATTTTTTCGAATCCGGCCAAGCCGCGTTGCAGACGTTCGATTCGCTCGGTGAAGAAGCGGATGATTTCGGAATTGTGGATAAGATCGTCGATAGTCTTAAAGGCAATCTTGTGGCGGCGGGCATAGTCCTTGAGGGCCTCGAAAGCCGGGATGATGATAGCGGTGACATATTTGCGACGGTCGCCGATTACGGCCACTTGCTCGATATAGCGGTCTTCGCCCAGGCGGCTTTCGATGGCTTGCGGAGCGATATATTTGCCGTTGGAAGTCTTGAAAAGGTCTTTGATGCGCTCGGTGAGCACAATGGCGCCGGATTCATTGATATAGCCTGCGTCGCCGGTGCGGAACCAGCCATCGGCGGTGAATGCGGCAGCGGTGTCGGCGGGGCGATTGTAGTAGCCGCGCATCACGGTGGGGCCTTTCACTTGGATTTCATTTTGCTCGCCAATGCGCACTTGCACGCCGGGCATGGGAGAGCCAACAGAGCCCACTTCATAGCCCACGGCGGGGAAGCAGCTCACGGTGGCGGTGGTCTCGCTCAGGCCATAGCCGATGACGATATTGACGCCAATCGAGTGGAAAAATTCCACGATATTAGCCGATAGCGGAGCGCCGGCAGTGGGGAATATATTGCCACGATCCACGCCCATAGCGCGACGAACGGGTGCAAACACCTTCTTATCAAAGAATTTATATTGCAGCTCGAGCAGCATGGGAGCTTTGCGGCCCAGGCGTGCATAGCGAAGATTGCGCTCGGCGCCAACTCTAAGGGCTTTCAGCACCAGTTTCTTCTTAAAGCCTTCGGCACGCGACAGCTTGTCTTGAATGGTGGCGTAGGCCTTTTCCCAGAAGCGCGGCACACTGCACATGCATGTAGGGTGGGTTTCGCGCAGGGAGCGTGCGATTTCCTTGGTGTTGTCGTTGATATAGACCTTCATATTCATGAAGAAGCAGAAATATGTCCAGGCTTTTTCAAAAATATGGCTCAGAGGCAAGAACGACATCGAGGTGTCGGCCGACGAGAGCATGGTGAGATAGCTGCGGTGGAATTCAAAGCAGGAATTGAAGCTGCTGTGGGGCAGCATTGCGCCCTTGGGCTCGCCGGTGGTGCCCGAGGTGTAAATCAGGGTGGCAAGGTCGTCGGGTTGTGCGGCGGCCAAACGATTGGCCACTTCGTCGCGGCACATTTGCGATGCAGCGGCGCCAAGGGCCAAGAAGTCGTGCCACTTGATAGTGGTGGAGTCGTCGGCGTCGAGCTGAATAGCGTCGCTGAAGATTACGATGTGCTCAAGCGAGGGGCATTCGGCTGCGATTGCGCGAGCGACTTGATATTGCTTGTCGTCGCCGGCAAAGAGCACACGTGCGCCGGCATCATTGACGATATATTTTACTTGCTCGGGGCTGCTGGTGGAGTAGATCGACACGGGCACAGCACGATTGCGATAGCAAGCGAAGTCGGTTACAAGTATCTGCGGGCAATTGGCAGAGAATATAGCGACCATGTCGGCGGGTTTCACACCGAGGGTTTCAAGTGAACAAGCAGCGCTGTCGACCTGCGAGCCAAATTCTTGCCAAGTGTGGCCTAACCAGTTGCCGGATTGTGCATCGCGAGTATAAAACACGATGTCTTGGGGATGTTTGCGACTGTTGGTTCCGACCAAATCTGTGAGAACATTTGTCATAATGGAGGATTTCAATCACGAAATTTGGGGCAAAGGTAATGCCTTTATTATAATCTAACTAACAGAAGAGGGGTAAAAACGACGAAGTGTTAACAATTATTGACTTATTGCACACGTATTGTATTAAATTCTTAATGTGTGCAAGTATTTGGCAGAGGTGGGTAAAAAAATCCGAGACTTCTCACGAGGCCTCGGACTTATCACACAAATCAACTTATGAATTATTCAATATGACAGGGTGTTTATTTAAGTGAATGTATAGGTCCCTGTCCCATGAAAACGTGTATTCCATTTTATCAGAATGGCGGCGGGCCGGAAGGGCGACCACCACGAGGGCCACCACCTGGCGGTGGGCCGTCGGGGCCGAAATTGTCTGCGTTGCGGTCGCGGGGCTGCTGTCCGCTGCCAAATGTGTTAAACTTATATGTGACGGTTGCCATGAAGTAGCGACCGAGCGAGTTTGTCGAGATGTCTTCGATATAGTTGGCGGTGATGGTGCGGCGTATATCGGTGTTTTGTTTCAGGAGGTCGTAGGCGCGCAGAGTGAGAGTGAGATTGCGTCCGCGCAGGAAGCTGTAGCCTACGGATGCGTTCCAGAGCCAAACGTTTTGGTCGTAGCCGGCCGAGTAGCCGCTGGTGGCGGTGTAGCTGAGGTCGGTGTTGAGGGTGACACCGCAAGGCATATCGTAGGTGGCTGTCATCATGCCGCCGTAGCTGTGAACGGTGCGGTCGCTGGCAGATTGCAGCGAGTTGTTGACGGTCTGGATGCCATAGCGTGGGCGGAGCTCGATTTCTGCGTTGTTGGGACGCCAGGCGATGCCAAATGATTCATTGGCCGAGAACGAGCCGGAGCGGTTGCGAAGGCCGTTGTTGAAGCCGATGGTGTTGGAGTAGTAGAGCATCAAATGGTTGTTGAACGTCCATGCTTTATTGCGGAATGGGAACGAGATCATGTTCATGGCGCGGACGTTCCAGATGCCGTTTACGTTGTCGTAGGTGGTGGTTTGGCCGCCGGTGGTTTGGTCGAAGGTGGTCTTGGAGACGATAGAGTTTTGCTCAACACGAGCGTCGACCATGGTCATGATGGAGCGTTGAGCCTCGGAATTGAAGTTTTGGAAACGCAGACGCACATTGTGGGTGAACGATGGCTTCAATTCGGGATTACCGACGACGATTTGGAGCGGATTGCTCACATCGGCCACGGGCTGCAACTGGGTCATTGTGGGTTGCGACGAACGGCCCATATAGTCGAGGTTGAGCGAGTGGGTCTTGGACGGTTTCCAACGATAGCGCAAATATGGGGCGAAGTTCCACACCCAGCGTTCGGGGATGTTGCGAGCCGAGTTGATAAGGTCGATCGACTTGGAGCGTTGGGGCACGAGCGACATACCCACGTCGATGGTGTTGATGCGAGCCACGTGCTTATAGCCAAGGCGGATGTCTTGGTTCATATAATCGTTGCGGAATCGGTTGGAGAGCGATTCGCTAAAGATTAGGTCGGGGTCGATAATAGCGGGGCCGTCCCAGCCTTCGGGGAATGAAACGGGGTGGTCGTAGACCAGCTTATCGGCATTATTCCAGCGATATTGAAAGCGATAGGCCAGCACGAGGAAATTGCCCTTGGATGCGTCGCCGAGGGGCTCGGTCCAGCTCACGCGAGCCGACACATTGTTGGTCCAGGTGTGGTTGTTGGCAAATTGGTCGTAGAGGTCGACGGAGTCGTTGGCTTGGAAGAATTTGTTCCACGAGTAGGTGTCGGTCTTTTCGCGAACGTTGCTGAATTTATAGTCGGCAAACATCGAGAAAGCGCGACCGGGGCGGTTGCGGAACTTGTGGTTGTAGATCAGACGTCCGCCAAATTCCCAAGAGTCGCCGCGCGAAGAGTTGCGGTTTTGGCTTTGGTTGACAGCCGAGCGGAGTGCGTCGCCGGCGAAAGTGGCGGTAGAGTCGACGCTCCACGAGTTGGAGTGGTTGTAGCTGAAATTGGGGCGGAAATCGACGGTGTTTGACGAGTCGGGCTTCCACTGGAGGCGGAAATCGCCACGGATATTGTTGCCGATGTCGCGAGCGCGCTTGCCGCTATTATAATAAGATGTGGAGTCGTTGAACAGGTATTGTCGGTCGGAGCGAGTGCGGGTGTCGCGATCAGAGCGCGAATACATCACATCGCCGCCCACGCGGAGGATGTCGCCGTTGCCGACGTTGAAGTTGACGCCAAATGCTTGTGAGGTGGTGATGCCGGTGGTGCCGCCGAATCGGCGGAAACGGCTGGCAGTGCCATCGGTGAAGCTGAGGTCGTTGACATTGTTGGTGGCGCCGATAAATGTGATTTGGTTGCCGTTCCAGAAGCGGTTGATATTGAAAGCGCCTTTGTAGCGGTCGTCGGTGCCATATCCGGCTTCGATAGTGCCAAACCAGCCATTTTGCATGCCTTTCTTGACGGTGAGGTTGATGACGGTTTCGTCTTCGCCGTCGTCGACACCGGTGAGGCGGGCGAGGTCGCTCTTGCGATTTACCACCTGGAGGCGTTCAACCATGTCTACGGGCAGGTTTTTGGAAGCCACGGTGGGGTCGTCGCTAAAGAATTCCTTGCCGTCGACGAGAATTTTCGACACTGTCTGGCCGTTGGCGGTGATAGAGCCGTCTGAGCCGACTTCCACGCCGGGGAGGCGCTTGAGCAGGTCTTCCACCACGGCATTGGGCGCGGTGCGATAGGCCTCGGCATTAAATTCGATGGTGTCTTCTTTAACGGTGATAGGGGTCTTGATGCCGTAGACGGTGGTTTCGCGCAGGGCGATGGCGTTTTCGTGGAGAGTGATGGTGCCGATGGCCACGTTGGAAGCGGCTACGGTGGTGTTGCGATAGGCCGAGTTGTAGCCTATATAGGATGTTTCTACAATATATTTACCTTTTGGGATATTGGGGAGTGAGAAGTTGCCGTTGTTATCAGATACGACACCTTTCACCACGGTGCTATCGGCAGCCTTGAGCAGACGCACTGAAGCGCTGATGAGCGGCTCGCCCTCGCTATCGGCCACATGGCCCGAGATAGTGTAAGCAGCAGCCACCAGAGCTGTGATTAGTAAAAAGCATAGTAGGGATTGACGTTTCATTCTTTACCTTTTTGGACGTGACAAAGTTATAAATCTAAATTTTATAGTGCAATTATAATAGACCAACAGCCGCTTTGTGCCGACAAAGCGCCGAGGCTTAACAAAGTGTTAACACTTGGTCTGAACAAGTATTAAACGGGTTAAAAAAGCCGATTTGTGCAACCTTTTTCGAGGTTTAAACGTAATACTAATACAAGCATACAGCAGAAAGTATTTATAGACGAATTAGTTTTTTCATAGGATTAGATTTTTAAGGTTTTTGGATTGAGGTAGTCGTGAGACTGCCCCTTTCCTTTTATAGCCGAGACATATAAGATGGTAAGCGGATACCCGAAAAGAAAGCCACCCCTGAAAAAGAGGTGGCTTTCTTTATGATGATCGTTGGAGCTGATTATTTAGCTTCTTCGATAGTTACGGCACGGTCGAGAGCAACGTATTTTTCGCCGAGGTCGCTCAGGCTACCGTCGTTGGTGGTAGCGGTGAGTTGAGATTCAGCAACGCCGCATTTAACGAGCTTGTTGTAAACGCCGTTTACACGGTTTTGACGGATGCGTTTGTTAACGGCATCGGTACCGGTGTAGTTGTCGGCCCAACCTGTGAGGACGTAGTTGGTGTTGTTGTTAGACTTCATAACGTTGGCGATAGCTTCGAGAACGTTGTTGTCTTCGCGGGTCAGACGGTAAGCGTTGATAGGATAGTAGATAGTAGCAAGGGGAGCGTCCTTAGCTTCTTGAACCTGAACGGGGCGGTTGAGGCAATCGCGGAGTTGAGCTTCGAGGTCGGCGATGCGGCTGTCGGCTGCAGCAAGACGAGCGCGGAGGGCGTCGCAGTTTTCAGCAGGCGGGCAAACGGGAACCACGGGAGCTTTCCATGTGCGGTTGTTGAACAGGTAGGTTACGCCAAGGTAAGCTTGAACTGCCAGGTAAGTGGGGTTGCTGAAGTTCTTAACGTCCTGGTAGCCATCGATAGCGCTGGCACGGAGGTCGAGAGACAGCTGAACTTGCTTGCTTACGTTGAACGAGTTGATGATACCGGCACGGAGTGTCATGAGAACGTCGTGGCCGTTGTTCCAACCGTCGGCGTTGCCGTTTTTGTCAAGACCACGAACGAGTGTCCAGTAAGCGCCACCACCTACATAGAGAGTAGCGTTGTAAACGCGGTTGGGTTTGTAACCGCAGAAGAGGTTGGTCAGGTTGGCCATTACGTCGAATACGGGGCCAACTTCCATTTGGCTGGTCTTGTAGTAGCCGTCTGATTGATGTTCGTTGGGCAGGTAGCCGGCAACACCTTGGTCGCCGAGGCCTTTCAGCTTCATCCAATCAACACCGACACGACCACCGAATACGGGGGTAAACCATTTGCCGACGTAGATGTTAGCTGCGGGAGAGAAACGATCTTGCAGGTCGCGGTGGATATCGCGAGCTGAGAAATACATGTCAACACCACCTTGAGCGGTGATAAACCAGTTGTCCTTGAAAGAGTTGATCAGGTAGCCTTGAGTAGCGTCTTCCACATACTGAACTTCCTGAGTCTCTTGGGCCACAAGAGCGGGTGCCATAAACAGGGCACATACGCTTGCGAGTAGAGTAATCTTCTTCATAAAGGAATTTAGATTATGATTGAACGAATAAATAAATTTCGATAGTACACAAAACTGCATATTTTCGGGCGCTAAGTTACGAACTTTTTCGGACATACGAACTAACAAACCTAAAAAAAAGTTGCTTTATGTCGATAAAATTAGGCGATTAGTCCGTTTTTTAACAAAATTAGCCGAATTTAGCTGTTCGAAAGCTTATTTTGTGAGGATTGCGAGCACTTGGGCGTGGATATTTTGGGCCGTGAAGCCAAATTTTTCGTCAAGCACCTTGTAGGGTGCAGATGCTCCAAAGCGGCTCATGCCATATACGCCGCCATTGAATCCGCGGATGGCGCGAATGGTGGATGGCAATCCGGCGGTGAGGCCAAAGTGTGCCACGCCTTGCGGCAAAATTGCCTCGCGATAATTGTCGGCTTGCTCATTGAACAGGCCGATTGAGGGCATCGACACCACGCGGGCGGCTACGCCGTCGGCTTTGAGCATCTTGGCCACTTCACACAGCAGCGACACCTCAGAGCCATTGGCCACAAGCACCACTTGCGGCTGCTCGGCATCCATCACCACATAGCCGCCGCGACGGGCTTGCTCGGCATCGGCAGCGCGGTCGCCGCTATCCGAGGGCAGATCGGGGATGTCCTGGCGCGAGAGTATCAAGGCCGAGGGGGTGGCATCGTTGTGCATAGCCATATCCCAGCACACCATGGTCTCGGCAGTGTCGGCAGGGCGCATTGCCAGCAGCGAGGGGCGACCTTGGAAGTTGCGCACCTCTTCGAGCAGGCGGATTTGGGCTTCTTGCTCGATTGGCTCGTGTGTGGGGCCATCTTCGCCCACGCGGAATGAATCGTGGCTCCAGACGTATTTCACGGGGAGCTCCATCAGAGCGGCCATGCGCACAGCGGGCTTCATATAGTCGGAGAACACAAAGAATGTGCCGCAAGCGCAGTGAAGGCCGCCGTGGAGGGCGATGCCGTTCATAATGGCAGCCATAGTGAGCTCTGCCACGCCGGCATGGAGGAATCCGCCCTTGAAGTCGTGGGGAGCGATTGCGCCTGTCTTCTTGAGGAAGGCATCGGTCTTGTCGGAGTTGGCAAGGTCGGCCGACGATACGATCATATTGTGGATATGTTCGCCCAGATAGCCGAGGAAGTTGGCCGATGCGGTGCGAGTGGCCTGGCCGGGCTTGTTGGCAATCGAGCGATAGTCGATGGCGGGCACTTGGCCGGCAAACCAGCTTTCCAATTCGCGAGCCTTGTCGGGATTGGCCTCGGCCCATGCTTGATGGGCTGCGCGACGGCGTGCCACAATCTGTCGCAGATCGTCTTCGCGCTGCTTGTAGAGGGCCTTGACGTCGTCGAAAATCACCCAGGGATTCTCGGGATCGCCGCCGAGATTCTTGATTGTAGCGGCATAGTCGGCGCCGCTCTTGCTCAGCGGCTGGCCGTGAGTGGAACATTTGCCTTCAAATGAGGAGCCGTCGGCCGCCTGGCAGCCTTTGCCCATGATTGTGCGTCCCACTATAAGGGTCGGGCGCTTGGTCTCGCGTTGAGCGTCGGCAATAGCGGCAGCAATCTGCACGGCATTGTTGCCGTCGATTTCAATCACATTCCATCCCCATGCGCGGTATTTAGCGGCATAGTCTTCATTGTCAACAGCGTCGACATCGGTGGATAGCTGCACGCCGTTGCAGTCGTAGAACATAATCAGATTGGCCAAGCCGAGATAGCCGGCGATACGTCCTGCGCCTTGCGAGATTTCTTCTTGAATGCCACCATCCGAGATGAATGCATAGGTCTTATGAGCGATTGTCTCGCCAAAGCGTTCCACCAAGAATCGCTCGGCGATGGCGCTGCCCACAGCCATCGTGTGGCCCTGGCCCAGGGGACCGGAAGTGTTTTCGATGCCACGGCGAGGGTCTACCTCGGGGTGACCGGGGGTCACACTACCCCACTGGCGGAATTGCTGCAATTCATCGAGCGTGAATTTTCCGGTAAGGGCCAGCACCGAATAGAGCATCGGCGACATATGTCCGGGGTCCAGGAAAAAGCGATCGCGCGCAATCCATGTGGGATCATCTGGATCAGTCACAAGAAAATTTGAGTAGAGCACATTAACAAAATCGGCTCCGCCCATAGCGCCGCCGGGGTGTCCCGACTTTGCTTTTTCTACCATCGACGCTGCCAATATGCGAATATTGTCGGCGGCTTTGTTGACAAGTTGGATGTTCATGTGTAATACTATATATTATATGTGTATTTTTTAATCATAGCTCCGGGAACCGCCGCAATGGGCGATTCTCGGAGTCAGAGTAAACGCTTATTCAGCGTGCGACGACGCTAATTAGTCTTCTACGGGGATGTCCTTGTTGACGTTTTTGCAGCCTGCCACGCCATAATAGAGCAGATAAGCAAGCATTGCAACAACGAGCCAGTAGGATGCCATGTAGCCAATCGAGTTGGCGATTGCATTCTGAATCAGAGGCATCACGCCGCCACCTACTACCATCATCATGAAGATGCCGGAAGCCTGAGCGGTGTATTTGCCAAGGCCTTCAACCGCAAGGTTGAAAATGCCGCCCCACATCACCGAAGTGCAAAGGCCGCAGAGCACAAGCAGCAGAGCCGAAATGGGCACTTGCACCATCGAGAAGCCGGCGCCAACCGAGTAGGCGGGCATCGACACGCGCACCGATGCAGGCATAAATATTGCGAGAGCAATCAGCACGATAGCCACCAGCGACACTGTGATCAGCTGAGCGCGGCTGCTCACCTTGCCCGAGATTACCGACGACGACAGACGGCCCACAAGCATCAGCAACCAATACACGGCTGCCACTGCGCCGGCCACAGCCGTTGCATTCTCTGTAATGCCCGACACTGCCGAGTCGCTCAGATAGAAAATAAGCACGCCGGGGATGCCAACCTCGATACCTACATAGAAGAAGATACCGATCACGCCAAGCAGAGTGTGGCGGAAGCTCCAAGCGCTATGTTCGTATTTCACAGGCTTGTCGCCGTCCTTGCTCAAGTTGGGCTCGGGGATAGCCACGAAATAAATAATGATAAATGCAATTACAAACACGGCCAAAGCCAACCACAGCAGCGGAGCCACATCAGCCATCGAAGTGTCCTTAGACACAGTGCCGATGAGCATGCCCACAAACAGAGGAGTCAATGTGCCGGCCAGCGAGTTGAGCGAGCCACCGAGCTGGATAAGCTGGTTGCCCTTGTTGCCGCCGCCACCGAGAAGGTTAAGCATCGGGTTTACTACGGTGTTGAGCATACATACGCAGAAACCGCAGATGAATGCACCAAGCAGATAAATAATAAAGTTGAGCATCACAGGTTCGCCGTCAACTGCAAAAGTCGGGACGTCGGCACCTACTTTGCCCGAAAGATATTGGAAGAAAATGCCGATAGCGCCGATTGCCATTGCCCAAAGAGCGGTTTTCTTATAACCCACCTTGGTGAGCATAGCGCCTGCGGGAATACCCATAATCAAATAGGCCAAGAAGTTCATAAAGTTTCCGACCATACCGGCCCACACATAGTGGCCCTTCCATATAGTACCGAGAGGAGCGGCAAGATTAGTAACGAACGAGATCATTGCAAATAAAAAGAACATTGCAACGATAGCTACCAAGCGTCCGTTTGAATTTCCTTTAGCTTGTGTCATAGCGAGCTTTTAGTTGGTTTTAAGGTTGTTAGAATTTTTATTATTAGCTTAGCAAATATGCGATTCACACGCATTTCGCTACAAATTTAAGCAAAATTTCATCGCGACGCAAATATTTTATCGAGAAGTGAGAAATGTGCCTCCCTCGGCCTACAAATGCGGGGTACAAATGCGGTGCACCATCGTGTTTTCCATTTTTATAAAGGGGTACGGTATTCAAAAAAGGAAAACAACAGCCACCTGCCCCATTGCCAGTAGGGATGCACCATGGTGCATACTCTGTTTTACAACATTGATTCACAATGCATTGCGATTAATATATACCATAGTAAATCCATACCGGCAGATGGAGCGAGCGCCGTGTTTTCCTATTTCCAATGACACCCCCTTCCAAAAACAGGGAAACAGCAGCACCACATTAC
>CAZRCU010000057.1:0-11991 GCA_964598685.1 uncultured Bacteroides sp. | reverse complement strand
GGTTAGCGGACGGCCAGAACTTCGATTTCTACGAGGACTTGCTTGGGGAGTTCTCGAACAGCTACAGCTGAGCGTGCGGGATATGGGGCTGTGAATTCTGCGCCATATACTTCATTCATTGCTTGGAAATCACCCATGTCGGCAAGATAGACAGTAGTCTTAACAACATTGTCCAGTGTCAATCCGGCTTCGGCCAGGATTGCTTTTACGTTTTGGAGAGCTTGCTTGGTTTGAGCAGTAATGCCTTGTGGGATAGTGCCATCAGCGGGGTTCAAGGGAATTTGACCGGATGCATAAACGAACGAGCCGGTGTCGATAGCTTGGCTATAGGGGCCAATTGCGCCCGGAGCGGCGGTTGTTGAAATTACTTTCTTCATATTGTTTTGGTATTTATGAGAGTGTTTTAATTTTAATATCAGTAAGCTTAATATTGCTTGTAACAGCAAATTCATTTGATGAAATCTTGTCACAAGCGTCTTTTACACCGGGGAATTTTGAATCAAGTCCGGGGATAAAATCGCTGGCGCCTGTTTTCTCCATACGGCTATATACCTCGGCAATGGTAATTTTGCAAGGTTCCAAGGCCGGTTGATAGCCCTTTATCTCCTCTTTACTATCAATTTCGACGACTGAGAGCACACCGGCCGAGACCAATTTATCGCATATCATAGACACAAGATTCGGCGGCATATTGTAGCCCTTGACAATATCATCAACGGTAGTGGCGCCTCGATCAGCAGTGAAACGCTGAGTGACGACCGCGCCAATAGCAATCACAAGTTTTGAATAATACCCCGACGACATTTTCTTAATTGCGTCGTGGAAATTAAACATAAAAATGCTTTGTGCTGAATAGCAAATCACACCACCGGCAAAAATTATCACGTAGGTGAACTGCAACCATATCAACATCAACGGCAGGAACGACATCGAGCCATATATGGCGTTATACTTTGTTACATACATTTGTCCACTTACAAATATCCATTGCAAAATTCTGAAGCCAGAACCGGCAAATACGCCGGAAATCAGAGCATTCACAAATTTCACCTTGGTGTTGGGGATAAGGACGTATAGCAACGCAAAGAACAACCATGTAAGCACCCACGATGAACATTCAATTATCCAAGACACCATTGGCGATAGGATTGAGAAATGGAACATCGTGCGCAGTGTAGAGCTCAATAGCAGCGACAGGCCACTCGCACATATAAGCACAATCGGCAATATCAGCAGCATCGAGGTGTAATCCGTAATCTTTCGGCCAAGGCTACGGCCTTGCTTAACGCCCCATATAAGATTAAACGAACTCTCAATATTGCCCAACAGCGATATTAATGTCCACAACAGGAAAACTATGCCGATGCCAAGGAAAATACCTTCTGACGATTGGCTAAGATACGAGTCGACAAAATTGAGAGCCATCGACACGGCCTCTTTTTGAGCCGGGAACATTTGCATCAACTCATCTTGAATAACATTTTGGAGACCGAATCCACGGCCAATTGCAAACAGCAAAGCCAAGGCCGGCACTATCGCAAGCAACGTGCGATAAGTCATGGCGCATGCCTGCGATTGCATATCACTATTGAAAAACGATCTCACCGAGAGATTGATTGTTTTAATCAAATCAATCCACCACTTGCGGCGCTGGTCGTGCCACACATCTTGGCTGCAATATTGCCAATATGCCACGACACGCTCGGTCAATGCTTTCAGATGTTGGTTTTGCATAAAGTCAATTCATAATTATACATCTCACCTTGCCAACAGCGAGCTTTCCCTCGAGCTGGATAGGTATGCGGCTGCTATCAGCCGTAATCCAAGCGTCCATATCATCCGAGGTCTTTTTGCCACCATTTGAGGTGAAAATGAATGTAATATGATAGCAATTATATGTTTTGTCGTTCACGCTAATGTTTTCGGTGCCGTGATAACTGATAGTGAGCAGCTCTTTGCGCTTGCCCGAGAATATATAGCATTCATACTTGTGCCCGTCGTGCCAAGTGTCGAAAGGCAACGAGCGCATCATATAGAACGATGACAACATGTCCACGGTGGTGCCGGTAGCAGTCAAGGTTTGCGTTTGATTCACCTTGAGCTCGCCTTTCTTTACAACTTTGCGAGTGCAATTGCCGGTGACAGTGCTACCGCTATAGCCGAATTTCACCACATCATGCTTATGTTCACCACCCTCATTTGCAATCTTTTCATAGAATGTGGGCTTAAATCCGTTTTTCTGAATAGAGCCATTGAGGGTGTCGCGAACAGAATAGAATTTATCGGCCCACGGCTCGGAACGAGCCACGAGCTTTGTGACATAATGATTGCCGGAATCTTTGATGGTGAGGGTTGCCCGCCCCGCTTGCTTATTAATTAAGCCCCATTTGTACATTACTTTATAGGAAAGGCTTTCATTAGTAAACGTGGGATTTGCGGCAGCGCCAGCTGCAACAAATATCAGACACAATACAACTTGAAAGAGCTTTTTCATTAAGAATCTACGCTAATTTTAATGCATAATTTTCTATGATTGCCAATGCCGATATTTGGGGCATGAGCATCCTCCGGAAAAAATATAGCGATTTGGCCTTGCTGAACGTGTAATAGGCTGTGAGCAGAATCATTATAAAATATGACGTCGCGATCTGCATCATATGGTGCCGACACATATTTCAAATCTTCTATCGGAGCCCAGCCGATAATTTCCGTACCCTTCAGCGGCACATGGATGTCGATATACTTGCGATGAGCTTCGAGCAAAGCTTTTTCGCGCGGTCGCAGTGCGGGAGTCTCCACATTTACATATATGGAGGGCGACACATCAATACGCCCCACATTAAAATCATCATTAATGTGGGCTTGCAACCACGCCAATGCCATCTCAATGGCCGGAGAGATTGAGCCATACTTAGCTGCATCTGAAATTTTACATAGGATCATGATCTACTTTTGATTGGGAATGAGGATGAAAATCTAAAGGAAGTGTGGCACGGCGAGCCTGCTCGATGTGCTTATTACGCCAACATTTACGGCACACAGCCACATATCTGTCGTCGCCACCGATCTCCACCTGGGCGCCTTCTTCAACAAAATCGCCATGAGAGTCGATACGCGCATTCACAATGGTTTTGTGGCCGCAATTGCATGTGGATTTAATTTCGTCGATGGTATCGGCAATTTCAAACAAGCGACGCGAGCCCTCAAATAAATGAGTTTGGAAGTCGGTGCGAAGTCCATAGCAAATAACATTGCTGCCGAAATCGTCGACGACACGCGACAATTGGTCGACTTGCCGTGCCGATAGGAATTGAGCCTCATCAATCAGATACCATTCCACAATACGGTCCTCTTTTTCATATAAATCAAGGGCTAATTGATAGAGGTCGGTAGAGGCATAAATCCAGCCGCATTCGCGTTCGATGCCGATGCGAGAATGAATCACATTGCGAGCCTCGCGCGTGTCGATAACGGGCTTGAGACACATATAATCCATTTTACGCTCTTCAAAATTATAAGCAGTGGTGAGCAGCAGCGCAGTTTTTGCTGAGCCCATAGTTCCATAACGGAAATATAGTTTTCCTTTTCGATACATATTCAAAGTTAGCAAGATTTATTCAGTCAGAAAAATTATCGACGATAATTTTATTGACATACTTTTCCATTTATAGTTTCAGACTGGAATCACCAGCATAGGTATGTCGGCCTGGAACAATATTTTATGTGCCAATCCGGGGTTGAAAAGGCGGCTTAAAGCATTTTTTCGTCGGTTGGGCACTACCAGCATATCAAATTTCTTTTCGGTCTGAAGTCTGGTGAGCTCAGCGATAGCCGTCTTTGGGGATACGGGCACAGTTTCAAATGAGTAGTGATTGAAAGTTTTTTTACAATAATCGCTCAAGGCGATAGCCGAGCGGCCGGCGGTGCGATCAGTGAATCGACGTCTCACCGGGATGTGTATGATAGTCACTGTGGATTGTGCATCGGGGAAAAAGCGATACAGGGCATCCATAGCTAAAATATCTTCTTGGTCGAGATTGCTGAAAAATAGAATGTTTTGCGGTTTAAATTCAGTGTTAGGATTAAGATTTTCGGGAATAGTAAGTACGGAGAATCGGCATTCATCAAGCACCTCGGCTGTGACGCTGCCAATCAGTTCTTTCTCCTTTTTGTCGGAGCATCGAGTGCCCATGACCACGAGGTAGGGAGCCCGATCTTTAGCATATTCAATGATTGCATCCTCGGGGACGCCCTCGACAATTGTATGAGAATATTTCACTATTGGCAATTCGCCACCTTTCATCTTGTCTTTTAATCTTCCGGTGAATTGAGTCATTGCACCGGTGGCGGTGTTGATGATATTCTCTAATGTGTCGGTTTCGGCAATTTCATATGTTAAGCGAGCGCTTAGCTGCACATTGCCGGCCATGTGAGGGTCGATATACGAGTGGAGGAAACGCAGCTCGGTCTTGTGGCGGGCGGCGATTCGTGTTGCAATCATCGCGGCATTAAAAGAATACTCGCTGAAATTAGTTGGCACAATTACAGTGTGCGACACATCGTCGGCGGCCTTGTCGTTGGCGTGGGCCAAATTAAAAATTTCAGGATTTTCAATAATGCGAAGAGCAAGGGGCAAGTCGGTCTCACTAATTCTAACACGCACGCCCGACGACACCTCGGGATGTTCAAGATTCACATTTTGCAGTGTCACCTCTATCCCCTCGGCCTCGAGCATAGATTTCACAGCGAGAGCACGTTCGTAGGTGTGGATAGCTAAAGTAATGAGACGCATAATTAACAAAAGATAAAATAGTTGCTAATAAACAATGCGCCGGTCAAGTTGGTTCTAAAAAGACTTGGCCGAGCGCATTGAGATGCTTTGTTGTTTTGCGGAGGTTGCAGCCTTTATTCTGCTTCCTGCTCCTTCAGGATAGCTACGGCCATGTCATAGATAGTAGAATCATCGAGGACGACGATACCACCATCAGGACCCGGCTCTATGTGAACGCCCAGGTTTTTGCCATTATCATAGTTACTGCCACCAAAGTAGTTGCGGACGGTTTGCACTGTTACATTGAGCTGATCGGCAATCTTGTGCATCGAACCGTCGGGCAGACTGTCTTTGAGGCGACGGAGCTCGTTGAAGGTGATAGTTTTTGACATAGTAGTTCAGTTAAGAGTTAACAGAAGTGTTTTTCGCGGTTAAAATTAGAACTAATTTTTCACTTAAACAACTTTATTAATAAAAAAGTGATATGTTTAAAAACATATTCGTGGAACATTGCTAACACACAATCACTTGAGAGGGTCAAGAAATCGTGGGATCAGGCGCATTTCGGCGAGTCATCCAGGTGCGCACCGACATCACACGCGGCAGCAAACGCGATATAGGAGTGCTAAAGTTGGCCATCATAATAAACAGCAACATTATAATTCCTATGATAATCATTATGCCATAGCACTCTTTGAGCGCCATCACAATGCCATGCATATTAAGGTCGGACAGCAGATTCACATTATAGCCATGAGCCATTGCATAAATATCATTCATTGAGAAATCCTCGGTTGCGACCATTATCTGCTTTGCCGAAGACCAGCTAAACAGGCGATGCACAAAGGCGGCAGCGGCCGATGTGCCGAATCCGCATCTAACAAAGCCGATAATCGCAATATTCATAAAATAGTGATTAAAGGGGATTGTCTGCGAAAGAAAGTATGTGGCTATCGTGTCCATCATCACTTCAGAAGCGCCGAGGGCAAACATTGCCAAATACATCGACTCCTTGTCTGTGGCATTATCGCATAGGAAATACATTGACATCACATAGTAAATGGCCAGAGAGAATGTGAGGAACAGACCGCGCTTAATGCCCCAGTGCCAACGTACCAGCACAAAGTAGACCAATATTCCGCCCATAATCACGCCAAACAATTCAGGATAGTTTAGTGAGACTATATTTAACGCATCATAATGCAAGATGCTCGACAGATATATAGGTTGAAGTACATGCGCAGCCCCTTGAAGCGTAGCCATAACCAAAAGCATAAACATTATAATCCATGTAGTGCGATAACAGAAAGCTTTTAGGTCGATAAATGATGCATTTGCCTTCCACTTTGAATATATAATCGTTATGGCCAGCACTGCAATCTCCAAGAATGTAGCATTCCAGATTGCTTGACTATCCCACCAGTCGTAATGTTCGCCAAAGGTGAAGATCCATGTGCCTATTACACATACGGCCGTCCACAGCAGCTGCCCTATCCAATCCACGCCTTGCAGCGGCAGATAAGGGCCGGAGCGGTGGTCGTGCTTCATCATGAAATATGTGACGGCATCAATAATCAGCATCATCACAACGATAACAAGATTCATCATTCTCCAATTTGAGAAATATGTGACATAGGCGGTGGCAAGGCCGGATAGCTGAACCGCGCCGCTCACCAGCACATATATCACCGGAAGGAACACGGCGAAATTTCTGGTTGGAGTGATGTTTAATTGTATGGTGCTCATACAGCCAAACATGCCCATCATTTTGAAATATCCTGCGATAAGGCACACTGCCCATATAAGCACCGGCGATGTGATGTAGAAGGAGAAAATACTACATATAATTATTACAATCGTCGACACAAAAAACAATTGTCGCGTGAAGAGTCCGAATTTCCATCTAAATAGCATCGGGAAGATGATATTGAGACCTATCAGGGCACAATAGCCGCCCATCGTGACATCTTCGCTAAGAAATCCCAATTCTCCAACCATTTGTGAAAGCGATGCGAGATACACACCGCCCACAAATTGGAAGAATAGCGCAAACATCACAATGAGCCAAAAGCGCATTCGCCGCGGCACACCATCTTTAAACATTTTGAGCTGCCGGATATAATTCACCGGCGGCATTTTTGGGAACGCCATTAGTGGAGCACTTTACATTCTACATTTAATCCGGCGCGAAGGCGCTTCATTTGGTCGGCGTCATTATCCTTGCTAAATCTAATTTTAACAGGTACACGCTGCTCGACCTTTACGAAATTGCCGGTGGCATTATCCTGAGGCACTGCTGAATATTGTGCGCCGGTGGCCTTGGAAATAGCCACGATTTCGCCGGTGAACTTCACATTGGGAATCGCATCAACGGTGATTCTCACCTTGTCGCCAATTTTCATATTGGCGGTTTTGGTTTCCTTGTAATTGGCAATCACCCACATATCATTTTCATTAACAATAGAGAGGAGCGATTGCCCGGGCTGAATCAACTGGCCCACTTTCAAATCATTTTTAGATGTATAGCCGTCGCATGGCGCAGTAATCACCGTGTATGACAGGTTAAGGCGAGCGAGGTCGATTGCAGCTTGTGCAGCCTCAATTGCGGCATCACTTTGGCCAAGGCGGTGGGTTTGCTCCACAGAGACAAGTGCGGTAGACTGCTTTTGGCGGGAAAGAGTTTCATATTTAGCCTTGAGAGCATTATAGTTGGTTTCCACAGCATCAAATTGCTGCTGTGTCACAGCATCTTGAGCCAGCAAGGCTTTATAGCGCTCATAGTCGCGACGTGCATTTTCCATCAACGTGGCCACTTCGGCCAAGGAGGCATCATTCACGGAGATATTATTGCGAGTGGTGCTTATCGAGGCATCCACCGCATTTTTCCCGGAGGTCATATTCTGGAAATCAGCTTGTGCTTGTGCCAAGCGTAGGCGAAATTCGCTATCGTCGAGAATAACGAGGGTGTCGCCCTTTTTCACTTGAGTATAGTCGTCGAAGCGGATCTCGTTGATATAGCCTTGCACACGGCTAATCACGGGCACGATTTTGCAAGTGGTGCGAGCATTGTCGGTATATGTAGAAGAATGGAATCCCATAAAGCGGTATGCCACCCAAGCCAGGCCGAGGGCAATAAGAAATAATACGCCTATATTTTGCAGAAGTCTGCGAGTTTTCTGGTTCATAGTGTTCCTGAATTGTATTTTAGTTGATAGTAGTAATAGATAATATTAACGCGAGCATTGACCAATCGCACCTCGGCATCGAGTTTTGCAGTAGAGGCGTCGAGCATATCGGTGAGCAGCGCCAGCTGATTGTTGTAGCGATTTTCAACCAATTGATAATTTTCGTTGGCAAGCTCCACGTTTTTTTCTTCGGTTTGGAGCATTGAGAAAGCCTGCGTGTAATTAGTGTATGTATTATCAATGGTGCTGTTGATGTGATCAGATAATGCATCACGAGAATAGCTGATTTCTTCGCGCTCCAAGGCATTTTTGCGAACGCTCTTGGGCGTCTTGAACAATGAAGAAATGTTGTAGCTTACATTCACTCCTACATACCACACATTAAGATTCTTGTTGATAGGAGGCAGCTCAAACGTGATCGGGCCGTCGAAGGTATCGCCGGCCACGAGCCCAACATGAGGCAAATATTCGGCCTTAATCAGCTTGGATTGCTGATTGTTAATGTTGCTGCGGATATCCAAGGCGCGTATTGACGGAGAATTGCTCATAGCCATATCTGTCCAATAGTTTTTGGTCTCCACAGCAGGCAGATTAGAAATATTCGGCAGTACGTCGGCCACGATTTCGGTATCTTCATCCAGCCCCAGCAACAAGCAAAGGTCGTGGTTCAGCACCGAAATGCGATTATTAAGCGTAAGCCTATCATAATTTAATGTAGACAAGCGCAACTCGTAGCGGGTCACATCATTTTTCAGCACAATGCCCTCTTTGTAGCGAGCATTAATATCAGTGAGCAAGCGCTCGGTCATGGCTATATTCTCATCATATACATTTCTAAGATTATAGGCCTTGAACAGCTCTAAATAGCAACCGACGGCATTGATGCTAACATTTTGCCGCGTGATTTCAAGTTGATTCTCCGACATTTGACTCTGCGACTCGGCCAACTTGACACCGGCACTAATTGCGCCGCCCATATACACCGGCTGATACAACGTCACATCCAGAGTGTTGCCAAGGTGGGGAGTAGCCGCAGCGGTTATATGGGAGAAGTTACGATTCAAGATAGTAGCATCGCCAATATAGCTTACCGATAGCGACGCATTTATATCGGGCAATTTCGACGCATTAGCCTCCTTAATAGCCTGGCGCGAGACTTGGGTGTTTTGTCGGGCTACTGCAACGTCGCGGTTGTTTTCATTCACCAGCTGCAACACGCGCTCCAGATCAAGCACCACCTGATGAGGTTCGGCATAAACAGGCGCCACCAATAGCGGAGCAAAAAGCGCAGCTATGAATAAAGATTTTTTATTCATGTAATTTAATATTGAAATAAGTTGAAAGTTTTTGCGGCCTACGGACACAGCAACTTTGGCTGATCAGCAGAAGCCGATAGCCGCAATCATAGTATTAGCGCGAAAAGTCGGGGACAATTAGAACAGCACGTTCCAAAAAGCGATAGACATTGATGGCTCAAAGCAATTGCCACCAATTTCAAACTGTGTACTTACAAATGTGTTGTGTATTTTCATGAATAACAGAGAAGTTTATATCCTCATACACGGCAAAGGTAGCAATTATTTTCAAAAATCCAAAGAATAATTTCAAATCAGCATCGCGAAGCGCCATACGCATTGCGTCGATTTACGATGTGTTGGGCTATTGGACGCCGGTGGATTGGTCGGTGGAGTTGAGGGTGCGGTCGCGACGGAGATCGACACGCTTTCCACCGCTAAACGAGTAGGACATGCTCAGCCCAAAGGAGCGGGCAATAATATAGTTGTGCTGCGTGGTAATCATCGTCGGCAAGGTGGTGGCACTTGTCATTTTATTGTATTTATTGAACGGCGAATTAGCTGTTAGCAAAATGTTTAGGCGACCTGCTAAAAAGCTCTTACCGGCGTAGAATGAATACATATTAATGGATGAAAGTGTGCTCCATGGATCGGGCAGATTTGCATAGTGGCCATAGTTGCCACCGATGCGATAGTGATTGGGGAGCAAGAAATCGACGCGTGGAGATACTTGGACAAAAAAGTTATTTTGGCTGAGATTTACATCTTTGCTGCTAAGGAATCGTTCACCAATAGCACCGTTGACCGACATTGACAGCCAACTGCTCGGACGCCAAGCGGCATTGAATGTGAATTGGCATTGATTTGCAGCGCCAAAATTGTCGGAAGTATAAAATATCTTGCCATTGTCGGCGTAGATGTATGGCAATATTAGGTCTTTTAGGTGATGATATTCCAAAGAAGTATAGAGTGTAAGATTTCTAACTTTTGAAAAGGCCCAAGTGAGCGAAAGATTGTGGGAGTATTGAGCTTTAAGGTTGGGATTGCCAAGGCTGACCGAGTGATCATTGTTCTCTGCGACGAACGGATTAAGTTGGCTCACACTTGGGCGAGAAAGTGCCGTGGAGTAGTCAAGGATAAAAGAGTTGTAGTTATCACTACGCCAAAACAGCGAGGCTTGCGGCAAGAAGTAGAAGCGATTGCGACGATAGTCGAGCGCAGTGTTAAGAGGCAAATGCATTGATAGGTGGTCGTAATCTCCCTTGGCCGCTAATGAAACATAGACATTATTGAGCCAACCGGAATAGGCTGCCTTAAATTCAGCAATATTATTTTTATATGTCATTGAATCAAACGCATGAGTATCAGCAGCATCATAGTAATAAGCAGAATTAGTGTTGCCGCGACGATATGTGTCATTAATCGTAAAGCGCATGCTGTGCAGCGTAGATATGCGCCACAGGTAAGATGCAATGCCCGAATGCTCAGTCATACCGCCATCGGTGTTTTGAAAATAGTCGGGATATTCGGCCGCATTAGTGAAGCGGGATTGTGTGATGTGACGTTTATCGGGATTGTAAGTGAATCTGTAGCCGGCCAACAGCCGCTCGGTGGTTTTATCATTGCGAAAATAGTTGCGATAAATAAGGTTGGCCTCGCCGGTGCCCGCAGTGTACTTCATAAGGTTGTTGAGATGAGTATCAGAAGCATCAGCGTCGGGGTATAACTCTGATTGCACACTGCGATTTTTCATATTAGTCTGTTTGATGAGGCCATGAGCATCAGCATATAGGGAGTTTAGGCTGTCGATTTGCCATTTCAGCATGGCGCGAATGGTGTGAGTGTGCCAATCGCCATCACCATTGCTATTGACTTTATAGCCGGTGGATGGATTGCCGGAGGCATCGCGTTCGCAGTAAGTATTGTCGTAAGGCTGGTGTCGTTGTCCATAAAGGTTGTAGTCGTAGCTCACAGATGCATCCACATTTCCCTTTTTAATAATCCCCAAGGCAGAGCCTTTTGCAGCGGGCTGTGTGTTGCCGCTGCCACTGATATTGATGGTGTAGCCATCAAGCACAGGCGACTTTAGCACGATGTTGATAATATAGCGATTGGCATCGGCGCTTTTTTTATTATCAGGGTTTGTGATTACCTCGATCTTAGCAATTGAAGACGCCGGCAGCGACTCCAGAAAGGCTTTAGGGGAAGTTTGAGCCATTTCATATGGACGGCCATTGAGATATAAGCTATATGATGGGGAACCATTCACAGTAATCGCGCCGTCGTAGTCGACATTGAGCAAAGGGACGTAGGCGAGCGATTGCAAAGCATTTTCGGATTGCGCACGGCTATCAGAGGCCATGTTATAGACAAGGCCTGATTTAGTGAGAGAAGTAAGGCTACCCTTAACGACAATTTCATTCAATTCAATTGATGAATCAAATTGTATGGAATCGTAATCGCAATCAGTGTCTTCATTCTGCGCTGAAAGCGACAAAGCGGGCAAAGTAAAGGCAAATAAGCAGAATATGTGATGATTGGATGACATAATCACGAAGATTAAGCGCTATTTTATAGATTTTGATTTATAGAGGCAAAGTTGATAAAAGTTTCACATAATTCAAACTTAAAAATCAATAAATAAAAAGTAGGTACAACAAAAAAACGCAAACTAAAGTTTGCGTTTTTTTGTTGCCTTGGAAGGATTCGAACCCTCACAGGCGGAACCAGAATCCGACGT
>CAZRCU010000056.1:0-12012 GCA_964598685.1 uncultured Bacteroides sp. | reverse complement strand
GATTGCGCTTCTGCGGCTTCAACAATGTTTTGCAGACTTTCAGTAGACCGCTCCAATTCCGCCTGCTCCGCTTCATATGTTGCCGATAATTTAGCAAACCGCTCATCCGTCAACTTCCCCATTACGTTATCCTCATAGAGTTTCTGAATAATTGCGTCCAACTCGGTAATTCGCCGCTGTTGCTTCTCCAGCTTGCGTCTTGACTGTTCCTGCTCTGTGCGTTGGACCGCCAGCTTGTTTTCACTTGCAGCAAGATATTGAACACGTCGGGGTGGGCTTTTTCGATTTCATCGAACAGCACCACAGAGTAGGGCTTACGCCTTACGGCCTCGGTGAGTTGTCCGCCCTCGTCGTAGCCTACATATCCCGGAGGCGCGCCAACCAATCGCGACACTGAGTGCTTCTCCTGATATTCGCTCATATCAATACGCGTCATCATATTCTCGTCGTCGAATAGATATTCGGCCAGCGCCTTGGCCAGCTCGGTTTTGCCCACGCCGGTGGTGCCCAAGAATATAAACGAGCCGATTGGTCGCTTCGGGTCGTTAAGCCCGGCACGCGAGCGGCGCACGGCGTCGGCAATAGCTTGGATAGCTTCGTCTTGGCCTACCACCCGTTTGTGCAGCTCTTCTTCCAAGTGGAGCAATTTATCCTTTTCGCTTTGCACCATCTTGCTCACCGGTATGCCGGTCCAGCGCGACACTACATCAGCAATATCTTCGGCATCTACTTCCTCTTTGATAAGTGCTTTATCGCCTTGCATCATCTTCAGCTGTTGCTGAATTTGGGCGTTTTCTTGCTGCTTATTTTGGATCTTAGAGTAGCGAATTTCTGCCACTTTGGCATAGTCGCCTTCGCGCTCGGCACGTTCGGCTTCAAATCCAAGCTGCTCAATATCAATCTTATTTTGTTGGATACGATTGATCAGCTCTTTCTCAGATTTCCATTTAGCAGAATATTCACGCTCTTCATCGCGCAGCGAGGCCAAATCTTTTTCGATTTCTTTCACCTTTTCGTTAAGGCCCTCGCGCTTGATGGCTTCGCGCTCAATCTCCTTTTGGGCAATTTGACGAGTTATATCGTCGAGCGCCTGCGGCACAGAATCAATTTCCATTTTGAGCTTGGCAGCAGCCTCGTCGACAAGGTCGATAGCTTTGTCGGGCAAGAAACGGTCGGTGATATAGCGCTCTGAGAGTTGCACGGCGGCCACGATAGCTTCGTCACGGATACGCACCTTGTGGTGGTTTTCGTAGCGCTCTTTCAGACCACGCAGAATGGCGATTGCGCTCAGCTCGTCTGGCTCGTTCACCATCACCTTTTGGAATCGGCGTTCAAGAGCTTTATCCTTCTCAAAATATTTTTGATATTCGTCGAGGGTAGTAGCGCCGATGCTGCGCAATTCGCCACGAGCCAATGCCGGCTTTAGGATATTTGCGGCATCCATTGCACCTTCGCCCTTGCCGGCACCCACCAATGTGTGGATCTCATCAATAAAGAGGATGATTTCGCCATCCGACGATGTCACTTCGTTGACGATAGCTTTCAGACGCTCCTCAAATTCGCCCTTATACTTGGCACCGGCAACCAGTGCGCCCATATCCAGCGAAAAGATTTGCTTTGTGCGCAGATTTTCGGGCACGTCGCCTCGCACGATTCTCTGTGCCAGACCCTCGGCAATAGCCGTTTTACCGGTGCCCGGTTCGCCTATCAGCATAGGGTTGTTTTTTGTGCGTCGGCTCAAGATTTGCAGCACACGTCTGATTTCTTCGTCACGGCCAATCACAGGGTCGAGCTTGCCGCTACGGGCGCGCTCGTTCAGATTGATGGCATATTTCGATAGTGCGTTGTAAGTGTCCTCGGCGCTCTGGTCGGTGGCCTTTTTGCCCTTGCGCAGTTCGTCGATGGCAGTTTGTAGCTCTTTGCTGCCGAGACCGGCATCTTTTAATATAGTAGCGGCAGGTGAATCCACCTCGAAGATTGCCATAAGCAAAGCTTCAAGCGTTACGTATTGATCGCCTTGTGCTTGCGCTAAATCTAATGATTTTTGCAGCACATCGTTGGCTGTACGGCTTAGGAATGGTTCGCCACCACTCACACGCGGCAGCGCTGCAATCTCACGGTCGACCTGTTGAGCGACGGCCACTGGATTGGCGCCAACCTTTTGGAAGATAAATTTCACAAGAGAGTCGCCCTCTTGCATCACACCCTTCAGCAAAGCTACAGGCTCGATTGCCTGACTGCCTGCTTGGCGAGTGATTTCAACAGCCTTTTGGATGGCCTCTTGTGATTTGATTGTGAAATTGTTGAAATTCATAGTTGAATTATATAATTTGTTTTTAAGCTTTTATCAATTAACAACTACTTGATAAAATAGTTGGCATCCATCCCTCTGCAAAAAGCTTGCCAATGCGACATTTTGTCACATCTATATTTGTCGGCACACAGAATCCGGGGGACTGTGCCCCCGGTGCTGTTCACATGGTAGGTTAGAGAATTAAACGGCCAAATTGATTGCGGCTTGTCTGCTGTTGCTCGCAATCATACACCAATAACCACCACAGCCGCAAAAAAGTTGACTCTATAAGGTATTTTAATATATGTAGACGTGCTGAATCTTGTATATCAGTGATTTTTTAATTAATTTTGTTTCACTAAAATTACCTCAACATGAAATCCAGATATTTTTTACTTCCGGCAATGACTGCAATTGTCCTCACATCAGCCGCCAAAGAGCAACGGATTGAATATCCCGCAGCTCCGGCCGACGGCACCACCTATGAAGCTTTTGGAATTAAGGTTGACGACCGTTTCCGCCCTCTCGAAAATGACACAGCTGCTGCCACCTTGGCATGGGTTAAAGCTGAAAATAATGTCACTTCCGACTATCTCAGCCAAATTCCTTATCGCGACGGCATCCGCTCGCGCCTCACTCAGCTTAACAACTTTGCCAAGACCGGCGCTCCCTGGCTTGGCAACGACGGATTATATTACTTCTCGGCCAATGATGGCCTGCGCAATCAGTCGGTGATTTATCGCGGCTCAAAACCCTATGCTGATGATGCCGAGGTGTTTCTCGACCCCAACGCTCTGAGCGACGACGGCACAGTGGCCCTCACCGGCCTCTATCAAAGCCTCGACGGCCGCTTCACCGCCTACACAATCTCACGTAGCGGCAGCGACTGGACAGAAATCTATGTGATGGAGACTGCCTCTAAAAAGCTCCTCTCCGACCACATCGAATGGGCAAAATTCACCGGCGCATCTTGGCACGGCGAGGGCTTCTACTATAGCGCCTATGCCCGCCCCGAAGCCGGCAAAGAATTCTCCAACGCCAACGAATACCACAAAGTCTACTACCACCGCCTTGGCACTCCGCAATCCGACGACGTTGTGGTCTTTGAAAACAAAGAGCAGCCGCTCTATTTCCATCAGGCAGGCGTCACCGACGATGGCCGATACCTCATCGTAATGGCCGAGGGCCAGGGCTTTGGCAATTCGCTCTATGTCAAAGATCTTAACAATAAAGATTCTCAGTGGATCACTGTTGAGCCTTCTCAAAAATATGCCATTGGCGTAATCGACACCACTGCCGACGGCAAATTAGTGGCCACCACCACCGCCGATGCGCCCAAGGGCCGCGTTGTGGTAATTGACCTCAATCGCCCCACTCGCGAAAACTGGAAAACTCTCATTCCCGAGGGCAATTCGGTGCTCAGCGCATTCTATCCCGCCGGCGGCAAATATATCGCTCGCTACGACCAAGATGCAGCCCACCACGCCTATGTGTATGAGCCCGACGGCAAATTGCAAGGCGAAATCAAATTCCCAACCTATGGCGCTGCCGGATTCTCCACTCGTCGCGACGCCCGCGAGGTATTCTACTCTTTCGCTTCGTTCACATATCCCTCAAATGTCTATTCCTACGATATGTGGACAGGCTCCACCAAGCTGCTTAAATCCACCGCCGTTTCAGGCCTCAACAGCGACGACTACACCACCGAGCAAGTGTTCTACACCTCGGTCGACGGCACCAAAGTGCCAATGTTTATCGTCTACAAAAACGGCACCAAGCGCGATGGCAGCAACCCCGTATATCTCTATGGCTACGGTGGCTTTAATATCACTTTGAACCCCGGCTTCTCAGCCTCAAGAATGCTTTGGCTCGAAAACGGCGGCATTTATGCTCAAGCCAACCTGCGCGGTGGCGGCGAATATGGCGAAGAATGGCACACCGCCGGCACTCAGCAAAACAAGCAAAATGTCTTTGACGATTTCATCTCAGCCGGCGAATATATGATTAAGCAAGGCTGGACTAATCCCGATATGCTCACCATCGAAGGCGGCAGCAACGGTGGCTTGCTGGTAGGCGCCTGCGTCAACCAGCGTCCCGACCTCTTCCGCGTGGCAATCCCCCGCGTGGGCGTGATGGACATGATGCGCTATCACCTCTTCACAATCGGTTGGAACTGGGCCAGCGACTACGGCACTGCCGACGATTCTCGCGAAATGGCTCAATACCTGCTCGGCTATTCGCCTCTCCACACCATCAAAGACGGCGCTGCTAAATATCCCTCGATTTTGGTCACTACCGCCGACCACGACGACCGCGTGGTGCCCGCCCACTCATTCAAATATGCTGCCGCTCTGCAAGCCGCCAACACCGGCGACCGCCCCAAGCTCATCCGTATCGACTCTAAGGCAGGCCACGGCGCAGGCAAGCCCATCAGCAAGGTGATCGACGAATGGACCGATATATATTCATTCATATTCTATAACCTCGGTCTCACACCGAAAGTCAACTAATGCATTCTCTCCCGCGAATAATCCTGTCGGCCGCCGTGGCATTTTCGGCCACGGCGTGCTTCACAGGCATCGAAAGCACTAAAAAAATCACCGGCTCGGACGTGAAATCATCCGGCGCCGGTAAGGAAAGCGACGAACAAGCGTTTGCCGCTTTGATTGCGTCTGAGCCTCCGGCTTCTTGGCATAAAGGCAAGGCGTGGCAGGTGAGCGACAGCAAAATCTCAATAATATTTACCGCCGAAGCCTCTGCCCAAAATCTTCAACCGGGCGACACTCTCAGCCTCGAATCCGTCGATCGTGTCAGCTCTGTATCTGGCGTCGACGGCGTGCAAATCACTTTCCGAGCCTCCGACGGCAAATTGCTCAGCTATAAGCCCGAGGTGATCGCCGACGATTATGCCTCGCGCACCATGCTTGATATTCCCTTTGCCGTGGAACTCACTCCGGTGGAAGTTGCCGATTCGCTTATGCGTGGCCACACCTACTACATCACCACGCCCAGATGGTTCAACGCCTCCGGTCAAAGCGAGGACGGCCTGCGCCACGTGCCCGTCACTGTGCAAAGTGTCACTGCCGGCACCGCCGTGTATCCCCTCAAGGTGGCCTTTACCACCGAGGCCGACTCTGCAATCCACTATGCTTTGATGACCTATGGCTCCAGCCCGGCAGCCACTCGCAATTTCGACACCCTTTTCAGCTTCACCAATCCACGCGCTCGGTATCCCAAAATTAGCGATGAAAATTGGCAATTGATTATCCGCTCGAAAGTGGCCGAAGGTATGTCGCGCGACGAATGCAAATTAGCCCTTGGCACGCCATCCGACATTGTGCGCGGTGCCTCGCAATCCGCCCAATTGGAACGTTGGACCTACGGCGACGGTATCTACCTTATATTTGAAGACGGAGTGTTAACTCGCTTTAGAAAATGAAATTAAGATTTTTAGGAACCGGCACATCGGTTGGTGTGCCTCAAATTGGCTGTAGCTGCCCTGCTTGCACCTCCACCGATAAGCGCGACAAACGTCTGCGCGCCTCTGCCGTGGTGATGCTCGACAACGGCAAAAACCTGCTAATCGACTGCGGACCCGACTTCCGCACACAGATTCTCGAGGCCGGAGCACCCTCGCTCGAGGCCATGCTAATCACCCACAGCCACTACGACCACACCGGCGGCATCGACGACCTCCGCCCTTATTGCAAAGGCGGCCGCCACTTCCCCACATATTGCGAGCACAATGTTGCCGACGACCTTCGTCAGCGCAATCCGTGGTCGTTTGCCAAGGTGCTCTACCCGGGCGTGCCCACATTTGCCATTCAGGAAATCGAGGCCGGCAAGGCATTTGATGTGGCCGGTGTCGAGGTGATGCCTCTGCGCGTCGAGCACGGCAAATTGCCTATCATTGGCTTCAGAATAGGCCGCTTGGGATATGTCACAGATTGCAAAACTATGCCCCAAGCCACTATTGATGCGCTGCGCGGTGTCGACACTCTGGTGATAAACGCCCTCCGCCACAAAGAGCATCCCACCCACCTCAGCCTCAGCCAGGCTATCGACATTATTCGCCAAATCAACCCTCGCCAAACATATCTCACTCACCTTAGCCACGACATGGGCCCACACGCCACAGTCGACCTCCCCGATGGCATCCAAATTGCCTACGACGGCCTCGAAGTTGAGATTTTTTCTTAAAATCGCCCTGAAATTCAAGTTGAATTACTATATTTGCCATAATAATTAAATGTAACAACATGAATCGAATATTATTTACACTCCTCATACTTCTGGCTTCCGCCTCGCAAATGCGCGCCGCCGACGGCGACCTTTTCCCTTATCCCAAGCCTCCGGCCGATATGGAGCTGCTGCAAGACCGCTGCGATTATCTCGTGGGCCACTTCTGGGATCGTGTTGATTTTAAATCGGCTATGTCAAAGCGCGACGCCCTTAACAGCACCTTTGGCGATTGGGTGTCGTTTATGCCCTATGCCACTGCCGACACTGTCCACGCCGCCACTGCCCGCCTGCTCGACAAGGTGAAAAAATCAGGTCAATACACCCTCGTGGTGGCTCAGCTTGCCGAAGCTTGGACCTACTCTGATACCACCGACATCTTCAGCGAAGAAATTTATTATCCGTTTGCCAAGGCCGCCAGCGAAAACAAGAAAATTTCTGCGGCCGACCGCGCTCGCTTTGAAAGCCACGTCAGAATCATCGACAATTCATGCCTCGGTGGCCGCGTTGAACACCTCAACTATGTCACCACCGACGAGCAAAAAGGCTCTATCGACGATGTGCACACACAGGCCATCGTGGTGATGTTCAACCACTACGACTGCTCGGATTGCAGCATGGCTCGCGTGCGCCTCAATGCCGATTACAACACCAACGCCCTTATCAAGGCCGGTCTACTCACCGTTATGTCGATCGAGCCTGAAGAGCCGACTACCGAATGGCTCGTTGAGGCCGCTTCATACCCCAAAGAATGGATCGTGGGCGCATCGGCCGACGCCGATGAATGGTTCGACCTCAGATATTCCCCCACATTCCTTTTGCTCGATTCACGCCATAAGGTGCTGGCCAAGGATTTCGACATCGACGGTCTCCTGGCCGCTCTTGCACGTCTTAAAGCCCACGCCGGAATATGAGAGTAGCTGCGTTAATATCAGGTGGCGTTGACTCGGCCGTTGCCGTTCATCGCCTCGTGGAGCAAGGCCACGATGTCCACTTGTTCTATATCCGCATCGGTCGCGACGACGGCACCAACGATTGCTCGGCCGACGAGGACATTGAAATGTGTCAGCTCATTGCCGCACGTTATCACCTGCCGTTCGAGGTGGTGCCTTTGCACGATGAATATTGGGAGCACGTAATGAGCTACGCCCTCGACACCGTTCGCCGTGGCCTCACCCCCAACCCCGACATGATGTGCAATCTCGTCATTAAATTCGGCTACTTTGAAAAGCGCTGGGGTCATGAATTCGACATTACCGCATCCGGCCACTACGCCTCCACCGAAATTGATGCCGATGGCAATAAATGGCTCACTACCGCGGTCGACCCCGTCAAAGATCAAACCGACTTTTTGGCACGCATCACCGGCGAGCAACTGCGCCACATCATATTCCCCATCGGCGACCTGCCAAAGGCCGAGGTGCGCCGCATCGCTATGGAAACCCGCATGCCCAACGCTTTCCGCAAGGATTCGCAAGGCATCTGCTTCCTCGGCAAAATCAACTACAACGACTTTATACGTCGCCACCTTGGCGAGCGCCCTGGCAAAATCGTGGAATTTGAAACCGGCAAGGTGCTCGGCACCCATCGCGGATTCTGGTTCCACACTATCGGTCAGCGCAAAGGCCTCGGGCTGAGCGGCGGCCCATGGTATGTGGTGAGCAAAGACATCGAAAACAATGTGGTCTATGTCTCTGGCGGCTACGACACCGAAAAGCAATACGGCAAATCTATCCACATTGCCGAGACTCGCTTTATCACCCTCGACCCCTGGGCCGACACCGACTGCAATAACGTCGAAATCACTTTTAAAAATCGTCATATGCCCGAATTTATTCCGGGACATCTCACTCGTCTGGATAATGCCGGCGAATATATCATATCATCTGAACGCAAGGTGCAAGGCATCGCTCCCGGGCAATTTGCCGTTATCTACGACAAACAATCCCACCGCTGCCTGGGCTCAGGCATCATCTCAGGCCAAAATTTGCAATAGCTTATCATGGAAGACCGAGTAAAACTAAAAGTGTTGGGCATCTCCTACAATCAGCTGCAATCCGGTGCATTCGCACTTTTGCTGGCCGAGGAGGACGGGCCGCATAGAATACCCGTGGTGATCGGCCCTGCCGAGGCTCAGGCTATAGCCATCCGCCTCGAGCATATCGTCACCCCGCGTCCTCTCACACATGATTTATTCGTTAGCTTTGCCCAGGCATTCGGCGTCAGGCTCACGGGCGTGTTTATCTACAAATTCAACGACGGCATTTTCTCCTCTGAACTCACATTTAGCGATGGCGAGCGCCAAGTGGTGATCGATGCTCGCACATCCGATGCAATTGCCATCGCCATGCGCTGCAACGCCCCTATCACCACCACTCGCGCCATCGTAGAGGAAACCGGCTTCATCATCGAAAACGAGCATTCGCTCTCCGACGATGAATTCGACGAAAATATCGCCGCCGAGCCCGAGTCTGAATCCGACATCGACGAGCCTCAAGAACACAGCATGTCTGTCGAGGAACTTGAGGCTATGCTGGCTCGTCTTATCGAAGAAGAAAACTACGAGGAGGCCTCTCGTATTAGCCAGCTCATTAAAAAGAAGAAAAATTTATAAAAACTAACCCCTATTGCATAAAAAGTAATTTATCATGAACTCACTTAAAGTTAGGCTCTCCGCCTTAAACTTCCTGGAATTTGCCGTGTGGGGCGCTTACCTCACATGTATGGGCAATTATCTTGGAAAGGCCGGCATGGGCAATGAAATATCATGGTTTTACGCCATTCAGGGCATCGTGTCGATTTTCATGCCTACAATTATTGGCATAATTGCCGACAAATATGTGCAACCGCAACGTTTGATGGGTATTTGCCACTTGATTGCCGGTGCTGCAATGATTGCACTCTGCGTGCTTGGTACTCAATACGATCAGCCCGACAAAGCCTTATTCATAGCTATCTACTCGATTAGCGTGGCATTCTATATGCCCACACTTGCGCTGTCCAACACCGTTGCCTTTACTATCCTTAAAGACCACGGGCTCGACACTGTCAAAGACTTCCCGCCAATCCGTGTGCTGGGCACCATCGGCTTCATCATCACAATGTGGTTTGTCAACTGTGCCACATACCACGATGGCTCGTTTGGCTTTACCCTTGGCGACGACGACTTCAAGTTTCAATACACCTGCATGCAGTTTCTCGTTTCAGGCGTGTTGAGCATTATCCTCTTCCTATATAGCTTCACTTTGCCGCAATGCAAGATCGTTGAAAAGCCCAAGCAATCTCTCGCCGAGCAGTTTGGCCTTAATGCCTTCAAACTGTTCAAACAGCGCAAGATGGCCATGTTCTTCATCTTCTCGATGTTGCTCGGCATGTCGCTGCAAGTGACCAACGGCTTTGCAACCCCCTTCCTCACCAGCTTCAAGGCAAGTGCCGACCCTGTAGTGGCAACCAGCTTTGCCGCCACAAATGCCACAATGCTCGTGTCGCTTTCCCAAATTAGCGAGGCTCTGTGTATCTTGCTCATTCCATTCTTCTTGAAACGTTTCGGCATCAAAGCCGTTATGCTTATAGCAATGCTCGGTTGGGTGCTCCGCTTCGGCTTCTTCGGCCTTGGCTCGCCCACATTCCCCGGCGTCACCCTCTTCATCCTGTCATGCATCGTCTATGGCGTGGCCTTCGATTTCTTCAACGTCTCCGGCGGCCTTTATGTCGACCAAGAGTGCGACCCGTCGGTAAGAGCTTCTGCTCAAGGTCTGTTCATGCTTATGACCAACGGCCTTGGCGCTACAATCGGCACCCTCTCAGCCGGCGCTGTTGTCAACCACTTCTGCCATTGGCAAGATGGTGCCTTGGTGGGCGATTGGACATCGACATGGCTCATCTTCTCAGGCTACGCCGCTGTCGTTGCAATTCTATTCTTGATTTTCTTCAAATCGCCTAAGGCTCAAAAGGTATGATTCAATTTTTCGCGCCCGACATCACCACCAACCATACACTTCCCGAGAGCGAGTCGCACCACTGCGTGAAAGTGCTGCGCTCGCAGCCCGGCGATGAGATCGAGGTTATCGACGGCAAAGGCTATCGCCATCGCTGCCGCTTGCTCGACGCTCATGCCAAGCACGCCGTCGTCGAAATTGTGGAGAGCATTGCCGTGCCGCTGCCGTGGAACTATCAACTCACAATTGGCGTGGCTCCCACAAAACATCTCGACCGCATGGAGTGGCTCACCGAGAAGTTGGTGGAAGTGGGCGTGAACCGAATCACACCGCTACTTGGCGACCGCTCTGAGCGCCGTGAACTCAAAGTGGAGCGCATCTCCAAAATTGCTGTCTCCGCTATGAAACAATCGCTCAAGGCGGTGATGCCTCAAGTGGATGAACTTACACCCATCCATCGCGTAATCCAACAAACCACGTCTGAGCAGCGCTTTATTTGCTATTGCGATCGCAACATTCAGCGTCGCGATCTTTGCAAAGAAATCCGCCCCGGCTCAGACGTGACTATCTTGATAGGCCCCGAGGGCGACTTCTCGCAACGCGAGGTGGAATTGGCTCTCGCAAACGGCTTTATCCCCGTGACACTTGGCGACAATCGGCTGCGCACCGAGACAGCCGCTCTTTATGCCGCCTCCACCGTTCATATCGTTAACCAACTGACTCTAACAAAATGACAACTACCGAATACCTACAAAGCTCATCCAACAACAACTTTTTCCTGTTGGCCGGCCCATGTGTAATTGAAGGCCACGACATGGCCATTGAAATTGCCGAACACATCGCCCCGATTTGCAGCGAGCTGCACATCCCCTATGTGTTCAAAGGTTCATATCGCAAGGCAAATCGCTCACGCCTGGATTCATTTATGGGTATTGGCGATATTGAAGCGCTGGAAATCCTCGGAGAAGTGCGTAAGCGCGTTGGCGTGCCCGTGGTCACCGACATTCACTCCGCAGAAGAAGCACGCATGGCTGCCGACTTTGTAGATATTCTGCAAATTCCTGCATTCCTTTGCCGTCAGACCGACCTTCTCATCGCCGCCGCTCACACCGGCCGCACCGTAAACATTAAGAAAGGCCAATTCTTAGCCCCGGGTTCCATGCACTTTGCAGTGGAAAAAGTGCGTGAATCAGGCAATAATAGCGTCCTTGTCACCGAGCGCGGCACCACATTTGGCTATGGCGACCTCGTGGTAGACTATCGTGGCATTCCCGAGATGCAAGCAAGCTGCAAATGTCCTGTAATAATGGACGTAACACACTCACTTCAGCAACCCAACACCACAGGCGGTGTCACCGGTGGCCGTCCCGACATGATTGAAACAATTGCACGTGCTGCAATCGCCGTAGGAGCCGACGGCCTCTTCATCGAGACACATCCCAATCCCGCCGCAGCAAAAAGCGATGGCGCCAACATGCTGCAACTCGACCTCATCGAGTCCCTCCTCCGCCGCCTCACCACCCTCCGCCAAGCCATCAACAC
>CAZRCU010000055.1:0-12051 GCA_964598685.1 uncultured Bacteroides sp. | reverse complement strand
ACAAGTATGCTATAATTAACTCTTACCTCTATAGCGCACATGAAAATCCTTGTTTTTAGTGCAATATCTGTGAAACCAACCATGAATAACTAATAACTATTATGAAAAAACAGCTACTACTACTGTTCTTTTCCTTCCTTGCGATAGCTGTGCAAGCGCGCACCGTTACGGGCGTCGTGACGCAAGCTTCCGACGGAGAGCCTATTATCGGCGCTTCGGTCACTCTCAAGGGCCATGCCGGAGGTGTGGTTACGGATGTCGACGGAAGGTATTCTATCAATGTCCCCGACAACAAGTCAGTGCTCCATTTTTCATTCGTTGGCCTCAAATCGGTCAGCGAGAATGTGGGTTCGCGCTCTGTAGTTGATGTTGCTTTGGAAGAAGATTCAGAGCTCCTCGACGAAGTTGTTGTAACGGCTATGGGACAAAGCCAACAAAAATCGCGCTTGAACTTCTCTGTACAAGAGCTTAAGAGCGATGATGTGCAAGCCGGACAATCGGCCAACTTTGTGAACACTCTGCAAGGCAAGGTGGCCGGTGTGCAAGTGTCAATGGCCGGCGGTTCGCCTAACTCGGCATCGCAAATTGTGGTGCGTGCCATTTCTTCAATCAACTCCTCGCAGAGCAACGAACCTCTGTTTGTGGTTGATGGCATGCCTATCCGTGGCGGTGCGTCCTCAATGGCCGACCTTAACCCCTCCGATATTCAATCAATGTCGGTGCTGAAAGGTGCTGCTGCATCTGCCCTTTATGGCCAGGAAGGCGCCAATGGTGTGATCCTTATCACCACCAAGAGCGGCCGTGATGGCAAGGTGGAAGTCACTGCAAGCGGCGGCTGGGAAATCTCCAACGTGCTCAACACCCCGAAGATTCAAAATGAATTTATCGGCGGTAGCAACGGCTTCTATGTCACCAACGCCACCGGCGGCTGGGGCCCCCGCATCAATTCTGCCGAGGGTGATCAATACTACGACAACGTAGGCACTTGGTTTGGCACCGGTTTTATGCAGAAATACGATGTGTCGATGAGTGGTGGCAACGACCGCTTCTCAGGCTATGCTTCTGCCAACTATATGGACAACCAAGGCGTTGTTCCCAACGACTATAAGAAACGTCTCGGCGTATTTGTCAAGGGCGAATTCAACCCCTCCGACAATTTCAAGCTGATGCTTTCTACCAACTATATCGACAACACTTCTCGCGCATTCGGCAACTCGATGTCCACTATTTATAGCTGGGCCATCAACCGCGATATGAGCGACTATGTTTTGGCTAACGGTCTGCCCAACTGGGGCTGCCGCTACGACGATTGGGATATCCTCACCGATTCGCAGCGCCTCGGCGCCGGCCTTTCGCCCTACTATTCTCGCTATATGGATAGCAGCAAAACCGAATCACAGCGTGTGATGATCAACTCGTTGCTGCAATGGACTCCTATCCACGGCCTCACCATCACCGGTAAGATGGCCTATGATAAAGGTTGGAGCACATATAATTCAAGCACCGTGCCTCGCTATGCCACCAACGAATTTACTTTCGACGACAATGGCACTTCGGCCGACGGCTCTGCTACAATCAACGACTGGTACGACCGCATGGGTACCTACTCATTCGACACCTCGCGCAGCGACCGCTTCACCGCTCAAGGTCTTGCCAACTACACATGGGAAATCAATTCCGACCACAACCTCAATTTCTTCATCGGTGCCGAATACACCAAGAAGCATGGTATTGAAGGTTCGTTCTATGGCGCACACTATGTGCTTGAAGGCGGTTTCTACTCGTTCAACAACCTCGACTCAGACATCTTCAATCTGAAAGATAACACCCTGTATCGCTCGGAAAGCAATAAATACGGCTACTTCGGCGAAATTCGTTATGACTATCGCGGCGTGCTGCAAGTATCTGCCACCGGTCGTCTCGACGGCTCTTCATCTTTCAAGCAGATGGCCAGCCCCACCTACTTCTATCCTTCGTTCACCGCCGGCCTTATCTTCACCGAGCTCTTCAAGATTCAGAGCCCCGTATTCACATTCGGTAAGATTCGCGGCAACTACGCTAAGGTAGGTAAAGATTGCCCGTCCAACCTTTTCAGCAACAACTACAAGCAATGGCTCACCATCCCCGATGCCGGCTTTGCTGTTGACCCCTCAATGTCGCACGCTATCCTGCTCGACCCCGAAATGACCTCTACTTGGGAAGTCGGCGCCGACTTGCGTTTCTTCAACAACCACACTCGCCTGGATATGGCCTACTACAACACCACCGTCGACAACCAGATTGTCACAGTGCGCGTATCTCCTACATCAGGCACAATCCTTCAGACACGTAATGAAGGTAGTATCGAAAACCAAGGTGTTGAAGTCACCCTCAACCAAGATATTATCACTACTCGTGATTTCCAATGGACCGCTATCCTCAACTTCTCGTTGAATCGTGGCAAGGTGCGCGACCTTCCTGAAGGCGTGAAATACATCGCCGGCGGCGAAAGCCAATACAGCGATATCTACACCACTTGCTTCCTCGGCGAAACCACTACCGGCCTTGTTGGTTCCGACTATCTGCGCAATGATGCCGGTGAAATCCTTGTTGATGAAAACGGCTATCCTCGCATCTCACCTGATAAATATAATTATCTTGGCAACCGCGAGCCCGACTGCCTCATCGGCCTTGGCTCTACATTCACTTGGAAAGACCTCTCACTCTCCTTCCTCCTCGATGGTCGTGTTGGTGGCAAGGTTGCTAACGTCACCGGCCGCAGCATTATGGGCAACGGCATGAGCCAATACATCGCCAAGTATCGCAACCACAAAGTTGTGTTCGACGGCGTTGTTGAACAAGCCGACGGCTCTTATGTTAAGAACACCACTCCGGTGATCCTCGATCAACAGACATTCACCAACTATATTTATAATGTTGGTTCCAACTTTATTGAAGACGGTTCCTACCTGCGTATGAGCTACGTAACTTTGAGCTACGATTTCTCGAAATTTATGCGCAAAATCAGCCACAATCCTATCAAGGGCCTGCGCGCTTCGTTCACCGGTCGCAACCTCTTCCTGCTCACCAAGTATAGCGGTAGCGACCCGCAAGTGATGGCCGCCGCTACATACGGCACCGGTTCTATGGGTATTGATAACTTCAGCGTACCCTCGCTCCGCAGCTTCAACTTCAACCTCAATGTTACATTCTAATAATCCCCACATCACCATGAAAAAGTCATTATTCAATAAGCTATGCGCTTGCTCACTGGCCATCCTGGCCGGCATGGCATTGTCGGGGTGTAACGACATCCTCGATGAAAACGTCAATCCCGACCGCGCTCACTCCAACACCGCTGAATTGGGATTGCCTCCGGTGATTTTCTTCGCCAATCAGATCGTCTACGACCACGCTGAATATTACACCTACCTCTCGCAAGAGCTCACCACTATGAGCAAGAGCGAGAAAGGCGACCGCACTTATAAGTTTGGTTGGGGCAACTTCCTCACCATGCAGCGCCACCCGCAATGGCGTCGCCACTACTACGACCTCGGCGTCAACTGCAACGAGCTTATCTCAAATTCGCAAGATATTAATTCGCCCAACTACGAATTGATCGCTCGCACCATAATGCTGATGTCCACTCAGCTCACCACCGATGCCTTCGGCGATATGCCCCGTGTAGAGGCCTATCAAACCAATTCGCCTCACTACGACACTCAGGCATCTATCTATGAATGGATGTTCCAGGAAATCGACGATCTCTTGGCTATGTACAACAACCCCGACATCGTCAACAGCCCCAACAACCGCGAAATCACTGTGTCGGGCGACCGTATCTATGGCGGCGACCTCAGCAAGTGGAAAGGCCTTGTGCTCGCTATCAAGGCTCGCCTGTTGCTGCGCAACATTCCTAACGTCGACACATCGTCGGCCACATGCCAAAAGATTATCGACGCCGCTCAAGCTGCAATTGATTGCTGGCGCTCGGGCACACTGCTCTATGGCAGCTGGTTTGGCAACGAACCTCGCTATAATTTCGACGGCGGCACCTATGCCAAGAGTGCTTGCTGGGGCCCCGGCGACACCCGCTTCGACACATGGCAATCTTATGCCAACAACCTCGACGAAGCAGTTCCCTCGAAATTCTTCGTTCAAGATCTTCTGGGTGTTTGCAACCCCGGCAACGAAACCAAGCAAGGTGTTTGGGCTATTAAGACCGGCTATGGCGCCGACCCGCGTCTGTCGTTGCTCTTCAAGCCCCAAAGCGGCCCCGTATCGGCTTCCAACGAAAACACTGCTATAATGTTCCGCTATCTTGAGAACAATATCGGTGCAGGCCAAGTCTACAAACAGGCCCACTATCCCAACCTGTTCTGCGGTGCTTATTCCGGCGGTGCCGATGCCTACAATGTGCTGTTCACAATGGAAGAGCTCTACTTCATCGAAGCTGAAGCCTACTATTGGAAGGGCGACAAGACTCGCGCTTGCCAATTGGCCAAGGAAGCCACCGAGATGAACATTCAGCGTCACCTCGACCGCTACCTCGCCGATAACAACGGCCTTTATCCCTACTCCAACAACGAACCCGCCGAAACCGGCGCCACTTGGTGGCCTCTGTATGTCAATGCATTCCTCAACAACGAGGCAGGCAAAGAAGGCCGTGTTAGCGTGGTGGCTTGTGAAGACAACGGCCAAGGCCACTGGTATTTCAACCCCTCTGAATTCAGCCTCTCCGACTTGATGATTCAGAAATACATTGCTATGCACCTCCAGCCCGAACAATGGACCGATATGCGTCGCTATCACTATTCCAACAAGCGCAACAACTATGGTATTGGTGATGCCAACGAAATTATCTATCCCACATTGCGTCGTCCCTACAACCTCTACAAGCCCTACTTCGTAGACGGTCTTACCAACGAAGAGCAGGAAAATTGCTGGATTCAGCGTATCAACTACGACCCCGAAACCGAAGAAAAATATAGCGCTGCCGAGCTCGAACGCCTTGGCGCTTCGATGAACTACAAGTGGCTCCTCAAACCTATGAACTGGGCCGAAGCCCGCGGCGTGCGCACTTCGCTTACTGCTGAATAATCTAATCAACCCTTAATCTTTAGGATAATTTACAATGAAACTTCAATATAAATTAACCCTCCTCGCCACTGCCACTCTCGCTTTGTCGTCCTGCGCCAAGCACGACATCATCAACGATGTCGCTCCCGTCGGCCAGGAAGTGCCCGCTGCTTACTGGCAGGTTAATTCCACCGTCTGCAAAGCCGGTGAGTCATTCGGATTCCAGGGCAAATACAGCGTCCACGACGTTGACGCCGACCGCAGCGAGGTTTGGTATCAGATTGTGCGCAGCGAGGAAGCTTCGGTAACGTCGAAACTTGGTGGTACGTCGCTGGGCTACACCCACAAGACCACTCTCACCGACACCGTGCGCACCTATCAAAGCATGGCTGTGTTCCCCCACTCAGCCGCCACTTGGGATGGCCACGAGTATATCATCAACGGCACCGTGCCCGTGTCGCGTACATTGTCGCCTGTTAAATGGGCCGACATCACCACATGGGACCAAACCAACTTTGATGCCTACTATCCGGCCGACTTCCAGCAGGGATTCCTTTCCACTGTGATTGGCTACCTCACCGATGAAGCCACATCGGCCACCTACTACAGTGCTTTGCGCACCGTATATATCAACTACGATTTCACCAACGAACAATTCGCAGCTCAAGGCTTCCCCGCTATCGACCTCACCCAGCCCGAAGCTGATAAGAGCGACAAGTGGTTCACCACCACCGAAGCCTCCGACGCCGCAATTGTTGGCTACTACTATTATACAGTGGTGAACGGCGAAAGCGTTGTAAACGAAATTTCCATCGAAGCCAACAAGACTTTCGACTCGGCTCCCACCTATCCGGTGTATAAATCGGCCGAATGGCTCTTCTGCCGCTACGACGACAACGCCGGCTCGATTGTCACTTCAGTTCGCTCTGAATGGCTTCCCAAATTCCGTGCTCTCCTCGAACAGATTCCTTTCAAAGATTGGATCTACGACACTTCCAACAACTGCTATAAGGTTGATTTCTCGCGCAGCTATTCTCTCAATGCTCAATTCCGCGTCTACGACTCTAAGGGCAACGAGGGCAAAGCCTACGACATCCACACTATCAGCATCAACTAATCATTCAAGGAGCTATCACTATGAAACTAAAATATTGCATGGCATTTGTTGTAGCAGCTGCGGCTTCTCTCAGCTCCTGCACCGACAAATTTGCCGACCCTACATTCTATGACAGCGCCGATGTTGACTTCACCTACAATGTCGCCGGCGACGAATACACTCTCGACTTCTATGTCGTGTCTTCTGTCCAATTCAACAACACCTCGTCCAAATCAGGCTCATTCACATGGGACTTTGGCGATGGCACCACCTCCAACGAGGTGTCGCCTACTCACAAGTATGCCGCTGCCGGCAATTACAAGGTGACATTGACCCTCGACGGTGTTGGACAGCGCACTTATCCATTGATGATCTATGATATCGCTCCGGTGCTCTCTGTCGACACCCAATCTACCGATATCGTGGAATACAACAACACTACGCTCACCTTCAACCTCGAGCTGCCTAACCCCGAAAATCTGCCCGTGAAATACGAGTGGACATTCCCCGAAGGCACCTCGTATGCCGACGGCACTCCGGTGACCACATTCACCGGCTATGCCCACGAAGACGGCACCGTCGACTATCCCGCTCCCGTTAAATTCAGCAACATCGGTTCGCAACGCGTGTCAATCGTTACCACATTCGATACCCGCGATAACGGTGAAAATCGTCGTCTGTCCGACACCTATCTGAATGTACAAGTAGGCACATCCGAGCCCGCCCCCACATTGTATTATGCACAGCGTGGCGGCAACATCAAGGCCATTAAGCTTATTGACAATGTGCCCGCAGGCACCAAGGTGATGCCTTATGATATGGGCGTGTCGGCCGGTAGCACCGTGTTCAACTTGCTTTGCAACACCACCGCCGCCGTATCCGATGAATCTGACGAAGCTACACAAGATTGGATTTATATCCTCGACGCCGGCAAGCAATACTACTACATCAATGATGAAGATGGTGTGCTTGGTGATGGCACCATGACTGCTATGCATGCCGATGGCACCGGTGTGAATGTCGTTGTTACCAACGTTGGCGGCCCGGCCTTCATGGACCCCTTCCGCGGATTTATCCAAAACGGCATTATCTACTATTCCGACCGTAACGCCGGCTTCTCGCAAATTGATTGCACCACTCGTGGCGCTGTGCAAGAAGTCACCCTCGATGGTTCCACATGGCGTCGTGCTTCCTACGTTATGACCAACGAAAACACTCCGTTCAAGGATCAAGGTATTTCGTGGGGCGCTATCACCAATGGTATCTATAAGGATTCTGCCGGATGGTGGTGGATTGGCAAGAACTACAACGGCCAAGGCGTGTTCCGCTTCCGCGACTCCGACGTCTACTCAAGCGAAACCGAAGCCAAAAAGCACGCGCTGCCATCAGCTGTGCTGCTCAGCGGCGAGTTCACCTCGACCTTTGCAGTGGACGAAGTGCACAACATGTTCTATGCTTATCGTTCATCGCCCTCTCAGGCCTTCTTGGCATTCCCGCTTGTCGACACCGACACCGAACTCAAGCTCGCCGATGCTCTCTACAATATCCCGATGGATTGCACCCCCGAGAACACCACTTCGGCTGAAGGTATGTTCGTGACACAGATGGCAGTTGACTCAGCCACCGGCAAAGTCTACTTCTGCTATCGTCCCGAATCAGGCGACACATCCGGAATCCACGCCGGCATTGCAGTGTTTGACCCCGCCACCGGTAAAATCTCCAACTATGGTGAAACCACCGACCTTGGCACCGGTATTGTAATCAATCCCACAAAGACTAAACTCTTTTAATTTTAGTAAATAGTTGCCTCGGAGGTGGCCCTGTAAGGATTTCTTATGCAGGACTACCTCCGTTGTATAATCCGATTATGAAAAACATACTCAAATCGTTTGCATTGGCCGCAAGCATGGCTGCCCTGCTTGCCCCCGCTGCTCAGGCTATCGACTTGCGCGAGCATCGTGCCATCTACGTCACCCCCTATCTTGGCGATTGGCCCACCTCGGCTATCACTCAGTATAACGCCGACCAGCACAAGCAAATTCTGCGCAACAACCTCGACGCGTTCAAAAAGCAGAATATAAATGTGCTCTACTACCACGTGCGTTCGATGTGTGATGCCACTTATCGCTCGGCTTATGAGCCGTGGTCGAAGGGCGTGGGCGGCACACGTGGCACCGAGCCGGCTTTCGACCCCTTGGAATATCTGATTGAGCAGGCCCACGAGCGCGGTATTGAAATCTATGCCTGGGTGAATCCCTATCGCTACGAGGGCGTCTACACCCATGATTACACTCCGCTCAACTATGCTGTTACTCACCCCGATTGGCTTATTGTGCAGAGCGGCAAAGAGTCGATTCTTAACCCCGCCCTTGAGGAGGTGCAACAGCGCATCTGCGACGTCGTGTCGGATATCATTACCAAATATGATGTCGATGGTATCATTTTCGACGATTATTTCTATTCCAATCCTACACCTAACGATCTGGATAAAGACCTCTACGATGCCGCTTATGCAGCCGATCCCAGCGTGGGCACTCAAATCCAATGGCGTGCCAACAATGTCAACACGATGGTGGGCCGCGTGAGCCGCACTATCAAGGAAGTGCGCCCGTGGGTGGTGTTTGGTATCAGCCCCGCCGGCATCGCTTCGCCCTCGCATATCACATCGCAATATGGATTGCAGCCCTACGACGGCGACTGGCAATATTCGGCTATTGCGTCAGACCCTATCAACTGGTACTATAACCACTATGTTGATTTCATGGCTCCGCAAATCTATTGGCCGTCGAAATTCGATTCTCTGGAAGATTGGTGGAATATAGCCGCTCGCAAATATCAGCGCCATTTGTATTCTGCTGTCACCCTTTCGGATTATTCCACCTATAAGGCCGAAGAATACGACCGCGAGGTGGAATATGCACGCAGCGTGGTGGCCGACAATCAGAGCGGTATCGGTTTCTTTAGCTTTGGCACATATGTCAACAGCTATGTTCGCATCGACGGTAAATTGTCGAAATTCGGCGAATATTTGGCAATTAATTCATTCCGCGAGCCGGCCCTGACGCCGCTGCGCCCCTGGAATAATGTCTACAATCCCGAAATGGTGTCGAACATCACTCGCGATGGCTCCACTCTTACATGGGATGCCGCTGAGGCCGGACGCTACACCGTGTATGCATTTGCCCCGGGCGAGGAGCAAGCTCCCCACTCGTCGAATCTGCTTCAGGTGGCCTACAAAAATTCGGTGACTATCCCCGATGATATGGCCGACTACACCTTTGGCGTGTGCGTTTACGACCGCTACGGCAATGAATATTCTATGCTCACCGAGGGTGCCACCGTGTCGGATGCCACTGCTGCCGAGCTTACTTATCCGGCCGACGGCGAAAAAGCCGCCGACCTGTTCGACTTCACTTGGAATGCTCCCAAGGGATCGGAAAGTGTGCTCGAAGTGGCCACGGATGCCGATTTCACCGATGTGGCGCTGATGGCTTCCACAATGGAAAATTCGATGTCGTCGTATTCGGTGCCCAATATGCAGGAAGGCCAAACTTATTATTGGCGCGTGCGCACCACCGGCGTCAACGTGCCGGCCACTGTGTCGCCGACACAGTCGTTTGTAGCCTCGCGCATCTCTATCACCGGCCCCACTTCGTCGCAAGAATCCACCATGCCCACAATCACATGGACTCCCGCATTCCCCGGCTCGACATATTTCGTGGAAATCTCGCGTAATTCAAGCTTTACCACTACCGATTTCCAAGGCGCATCTGAAGAGCCTTCTATCCAAGTGCCGGATGGCGCTCTCGTGTCGGGCTACAACTATTATGTGCGCGTCACCGCCACTCGCGACGATCGCTCTTCCACATCTGATGTGGCCCGCTTTGGCACCGCCGATGTGAAATACGACGCTCCTAAATTTGCACGTCCGCTCACTGAAGGCGCCACCTTGCATTGCAACGAGGCAATTGAGATTGAACCGTGGATGGGCATGAACTCTGTGACAGTGCAGATTTCCGCTTCTGAAAGTTTCCCCGCTCGCACATCATATAAGACCACATTGCGCAACAGCGCCACCGAGACCCCCGAACTCAGCGAGATTAAGGTTAGCTCTAAGGTTTTGGAAGATGGCCAGACCTATTATGTGCGTGTGTGCGGCAATTATTTCTTGCAATCGTCGGGCACAACCGAGCAGCATACCGACTACACCACCACTTCGTTTGTATATTCGAGCGAGGCCGGCGTCGGATCGGTGATTGCCGACGATGCAGTGTGCACCCTCGATGCCGATGGCCTGCTCACGATGCCTTGCATCGGACATAATGTCGCCGTGTATGCTCCTTCGGGCATGCTGATTTATCAAGTGAAAGGCGCTCCCGAGCATCTTTCGCTCGCTCAGCTTGCCTCGGGTATCTACATTGTGAAGGTCGACGGTCCCACAACCGCCACTTTCAAATGGGTTAAAAAATAAAAAACGCTCCGCTTCGTAGATTTTTTCCCGAGCGCCCTTCTGCCTGCCAGCTGGAGGGCGCTCATTTTGCTTTTCGATGAGGAAAACTTGCGAGGAAATTGGTAAATTTGGCTAAAATTTGGCCGGTTTAGGAATTATTGCTAAATTTGCATCAAAACATACAAACAAAATAAACCTAAATGAAGAAATTTATCACCTCAGCATTTATGCTATGTGCCGTGATGGCATCGTGGGCTGAAGGCTATCAAGTGAACACTTTTAGTGCCAAGCAGCTTGGTATGGGCCACGCCGGCGTGGCTATGCAGCTTGGGTCGGAAAGCCAGATCTTTAATCCCGGTGCGCTGGGCTTTAGCGATAAGACATTTCAACTGTCGGGCTCGTTTGTAGCAATCGATCCTCACGCTTATGCTTCGTACAACGGCACCAAGTATTATTCAGATAATAAAATCAGCACGCCATTCAATGTGGCCACCTCATTCAAGATCTACGACAATTTGCAAGCCGGCGTGGCATTGTACACTCCGGGCGGCAGCGCTATTAATTGGGGCGAAAATTGGCCCGGTGCAGTGCTGAATCAGAGCGTCGACATCAAACTGTTTACCGTGCAGCCCACTGTGTCGTGGCGAGTGTTGCCCAATTTGTCGGTTGGCGCCGGCTTGATGGTGACATGGGGTTCGGTGAATCTTAACAAGGGCTTGGTGAACGCTTCGAGCTTGGATGCTCTGCTCGGCGCGATGGGCTCGCCGGTGCAATTTGGCAATGTCACCCCCGCATCGGTCAACCTTAACGGCTCGTCGAACGTGCGCGTCGGCTACAATATCGGTGCGCTCTACGAGATCAACCGCCATTGGAGCGTTGGCGCATCGTTCCGCTCGCAAACACGCCTCACCGTGGAAAAAGGCCTTGCATCGGTGTCGTATGCCAACGACGCCGCTCGCCAGACCTTGGGCCAAACTCTCGACAACCTTAATTCTACCAATTTCTCGGCTTCGCTGCCCAATCCCTATGTAATCAGCCTTGGCGTGGCCTACAAGCCGCTGCGCAACCTTATTATTGACGTGGATTTGCAATACAACGGCTGGAAAGCTTACGATCAGCTCGACATCGCTTTTGATAACTTGGAAAGCTTTGACCAGCATCTCACCAAGAACTATAAAAACACATTCACCTATCACGTGGGCGCTCAATATGGCCTCACCAAGCGCTTCGACGTGCGCGCCGGTATGATGGTCGATACTAATCCCTGCGACAAAAATCACTACAACCCCGAGACTCCGGGTCAAGTGCGTCTCGAGCCGTCGGTTGGCTGCTCATTCCGTCCGATTGAAAGCCTGTCGATCGACTTTGGCTTCATGTATGTGCAGGGTCTTGGCTCGAATGGTGTCACCGGAGAGTACAGCGACTTTATCGCGCAAAGCTATCCGCA
>CAZRCU010000054.1:0-12313 GCA_964598685.1 uncultured Bacteroides sp. | reverse complement strand
GCATCGCCGTGCATGTCACATTTTAATGTCTAAGGCACTTTTTTGCAAGTTTTTTTATAACTTTATCTTCAAATAATACCGACGGAAATTGCTACCTTTGCAAATTGAAACATATATAAGTCGAAATGCTTACATATAAGAATCACATGAAACCGATAGTTTTGCCCGAATACGGACGAAACATTCAAAATATGCTGGATGTGTGCCTCGGCATTGAGGACCGAGCAGAACGTACACGCTGTGCCCGATCAATCGTTGATGCCATGAGCATCTTGTTTCCTGCACAAGGCGACCAACAAGCTTATCGCCGCAAATTGTGGGATCACTTGGCCGTTATGAGCAATTTTCAGCTCGACGTAGACCTGCCTTTTGAGCTCGTAAAGAGCGATGCATTGGCCGGCTCGCCCGAGCCTGTGACTCGCCAGCAAAACAGAATCCGCCGCCGTGTATATGGTCATCACATCGAAGCCATGATAGCCACCGCCACTGCAATGCAGCCCGGCGAGGAACGCGACGAGTTGATTTTGTTGCTTGCCAACCACATGAAGAAGACTCAATGCGCGCTTAATCCCGAAGGTGTGGAAGACGTGAAAATATTCAAAGACATCTATGAGATGAGCGATGGTGCCATCCACCTCGACCCGGCCGACGTAAGATTGCACGACTATCAAATCGTGGCCGCTCCAACATCTAAGAAAAAACGCAAAAAATGATACGTAGGTCGGATATTTCCCCAATAGGACGCATTTTCAAGACGCACGGCGTAAAGGGCGAGATGAGCGTTGCGCTCGAAATAGAGCCCGCCGCGCTGCGTTGCATTGTGCTCGACATTGACGGAATCTACGTGCCCTTCTTCATCGAATCTTCGCGCAGCCGCGGCGCTGAATCTTGGCTCATCAAAATTGATGGTCTGGACACCGCCGACCAAGCTGCCACCCTAACCAACAAAATCATCTATGGCATAGCGGCCGAGCTCCCGGGCGATGATTACGCCGGCGACTCAGACGAAGTGGCCTTGGAAGATTTAATTGGTTTCGACTTATACAATGGCGACAATCTTGTGGGAAAAATCGACGACATTGACGATTGTACCGACAATATCCTTTTTATCGTAGACACCGCCGACAATCGCAGTGTCTATATTCCTTTCTCCAACGAGCTGTTGGTGGACTATGACCTCGACACTCGGTGCATTACCCTTGACCTGCCTCAAGGGCTGCTGGATTTAAATTAAGCAAAATGGAATTTGACGAAACTCAAGCAATCAAATATATGCGCGCTCACACTCAGGGCGCTCAAGATTATGACGATGACGAGCTGCTCAATCTTATCGACATAGTCTACGATTATTATGAAGCGAACGGCTTGCTCGACATCGACGCCGACTCAGACGAGGATGACGACGAGCCCAACACCGACGACATTGCAGAATATGCCGTGCGCATGATTAAGAAGGACAAAGGTGCAAAGCTTGATATTGCACTTGTTCCGGCGCTGGTGGCTGCTTATCTTGAATATGAATCATCACTGGATTAAGCAATGCGACTATTACATGCCTTTATAATCTCAGCAATGCTTGCCACGACGCCGGCGGCATTTGCCGCTGATAACAGCGACGATGATGACGATGTGTTGGAGCTTAGCGTAGACGAGAATCTTGCCACTCCATCCGTGCCATCAAATGCCAAAGCATACATTCGCGCATCAATCGACCAATTGCGCCGCCACATGGTGAAAGACGGATTTACAGTGTCGACCACACGCGATGGTGAGGTGCTGCAAGTGGTGATTCCCTGCTCCACCCTGTTTGCGCCTTGCGCCACCGAGCTAAAACCATCGGCCAACGATGTGCTGCGCAATTTCGGAATCGTAGTGCGCGAGCCGGCAAAATATAAACTGATTGTAGCAGTGAACGCCGACGATACCGGCGATGAAATGTATGCCGATTCAATCACAGCAGCCCGCGCCAATGCCATCGACGATTACTTGTGGCAATTAGCCGGACAGCGCGACACTAATGTGGTGCCTTACGGACTTGGCAAGGACGAGCCGCTCGAGCCCAACACCACGCGCCATGGGCGTGCCGCAAATCGCCGCGTGGATTTCTTTATCGTGCCCGACCGCGGATTGCTTGAAATGGCAGGAGTAAAACGTAAATAACATACAAACATCACATATATGGCTATCGAACTTAAAGATCTCACAAAACGCTCAGAAGACTACTCAAGGTGGTATAACGAACTTGTTGTTAAGGCCGACCTTGCCGAACAATCAGCAGTGCGCGGTTGCATGGTCATCAAGCCCTATGGCTACGCTATTTGGGAGAAAATGCAGCAAACCCTCGACGCTATGTTTAAGGAAACCGGCGTGAAGAATGCTTATTTCCCCTTGCTTATTCCCAAATCATTCCTGTGCCGCGAAGCTGAACACGTGGAAGGATTTGCCAAGGAATGTGCCGTGGTGACTCACTATCGTCTTAAAAACGACCCCAACGGCAATGGCGTTATTGTAGACCCCGATGCCCGCTTGGAAGAAGAATTAATCGTGCGCCCTACATCTGAAACTATCATTTGGGGTACATATAAAAACTGGATTCACTCCTATCGCGATCTGCCCGTAATTTGCAACCAATGGTGTAATGTCATGCGTTGGGAAATGCGCACTCGCATGTTCCTGCGCACCGCAGAATTCCTGTGGCAAGAAGGCCACTGCGCCCACGCTACAGCAGAAGAATCTGAAGCTCGCACCGTACAAATGATCAATCTCTATGCCGACTTTGCCCGCAAATATATGGGTCTGCCCGTTATTATCGGTGTGAAGACTCCTACCGAACGCTTTGCAGGCGCGCTCAACACCTACACCATCGAAGCGATGATGCAAGACGGCAAGGCTCTGCAATCTGGCACTTCTCACAATCTTGGCCAAAACTTTGCAAAAGCATTTGACGTGACATTCGTCAACAAAGATAATAAGCCCGAATATGTATGGGCCAACTCGTGGGGCGTATCTACCCGCTTGATGGGTGCGCTAATCATGGCCCACTCAGACGACAACGGCCTGGTGCTTCCTCCTCATTTGGCTCCTATCCAAGCTGTAATCGTGCCTATCTTCAAGAATGCCGAGCAGCTGGCAACCATCTCGGAAGCCGTAGATCCCATCATCGCACAACTCAAAGAACTGGGCGTAAGCGTGAAATACGACGACGATGAAAAGCGCCGTCCCGGCTTCAAATTTGCCGACTACGAGCTCAAAGGCGTGCCCGTGCGCTTGGCTATCGGTGCTCGCGACCTTGAAAACGGCACTGTTGAAGTTATGCGCCGCGACACTCTCGAGAAATTTGTATTGCCACTTGAAGGCATTGCTCAAGCTGTGGCCAATTTGCTCGAAGAAATCCAAACCAACATCTACAATAAGGCGCTCAAAATGCGCGACTCTCGCATCACAAAGGTTGATTCCTACGATGAATTCAAGGAAAAAATCGAAGATGGCGGTTTCTTCCTGTGCCACTGGGATGGCACTGCCGAAACCGAAGCACGCATCAAAGAGGAAACCAAAGCCACTATCCGCTGCATCCCCTTGGACGGCGAAGAAGAAGAGGGATTCTGCATGGTCACCGGCAAGCCTTCAAAACGTCGCGTAATTATTGCACGTGCTTATTAATAAAAGCTATCTATGACATCTCCTCGGTTAGCTATAATCATACCATGCTACAACGAAGAGGCTGTGCTGCCGCACACCTTTGAGTGCATGCTATCTTTATTAGACCGCCTTGCGGACGACGGCACTGTCGCCAAAGATTCCTACCTGATGTGTGTGGACGACGGCAGTGCCGACGCCACATGGGCGTTAATTTCCAATGCCCATGTCGCCGACAAGCGCGTTAAGGGCATCTCATTTGCGGCCAATCGTGGCCACCAAAATGCCTTGCTTGCAGGCATTGAAGCTGTGACAGACCGATGTGATGTGGCTGTCACTATCGACGCCGACTTGCAAGACGATCCCGAAGCGATCTGCAAAATGCTTGAGCATTATCGCATGGGGGCTGAAATCGTGTTTGGTGTGCGTTCGTCGCGCGAGACCGACACATGGTTTAAGCGCACCACCGCGCAAGCGTTCTACAAGCTTCAGAAATCAATGGGCATTAAGTCGGTGTACAATCATGCCGACTACCGCATGATGAGCAATCGTGCGCTGCACTTGCTTGAAGCCTATGGCGAGAGCAACATGTTTTTGCGTGGGATTGTAGCCCAATTAGGGCTGAAGACCGCCGTAGTGTCCTACCCTCGCACAGCTCGCACGGCAGGCGAGACGAAATATCCGCTGTCGAAAATGCTGTCATTCTCAATCGACGGCATTACATCCTTCACCGCCAAGCCGATGCGATGGATATTCATCACAGGGCTAACGCTGTTGATTGTTGATATCATTGTGGCTGTATGGGCCTTGCTGGCTTATTTTTCAGGAAGAGCGCTCACAGGTTGGACATCACTGATTTTGTCGGTGTGGTTTCTTGGCAGCTTGATTTTAATGAGCATCGGCATCATCGGTGAATATATCGGCAAAATATATGTGGAGGTGAAACATCGCCCACGCTATGCCGTGCGCGAAACTCTGTTCGACTAACCTAATTTACACGATTAATCCTGTGTCAAAGACCGAAGTAACATTAAATATTTATCGGCCGAATCTGTCGACTAATCTCACATTGCCGTATGCCGAAATGGGCGTGCAGGCCGGATTTCCGTCGCCGGCTCAGGACTATCTAAGCGAAAGTATCGACCTGAATCGCGAGCTGATACGCCACCCTGCATCCACATTTTATGCACGCGTAGACGGCGAGTCGATGATTGATGAGGGCATCGAGCCCGGCGACATATTGGTGATTGATCGCTCGCTCGAACCATGCAACGGCGATTTGGCCGTGTGTGCCGTTGATGGCGACTTCACACTCAAGCGCATCGCATTGCGCGACGACAATGTGTGGCTGGTGCCGTCCAATGAATCGTTCGACCCGATTTTGGTGACTCCCGAAAATAAATTTGAGGTGTGGGGCGTAGTGACTCACACGATTAAACAACATCACCGAACGCCACGCACAGGCCGTGGCATATAGCGCCATGATAGGGCTGATCGACTGCAATAATTTTTTTGTGTCGTGCGAGCGTGTATTTGACCCGCGCCTGCGCAATCGCCCTGTAATTGTGCTGTCAAATAATGACGGATGCGCCGTGGCACTGTCCAACGAGGCTAAGGCGCTCGGGCTGAAGCGCGGCAATCCCTACTTTCAAATCAGATCAATCTGCGAGGCCAATAATGTGGCGGTGCTATCCGGCAATCACAAGCTATATGGCGATATGTCGTCGCGCGTGATGGCCACAATATCATCTATTACACCTGATATAGAAATTTACTCGATCGACGAAGCGTTTATAAATTTCGATGGTTGGGACGACGATAAGCTGGTGGAAGTGGGCCGAGAAATCGTGCGCCGCGTGCGCCGTTGCACCGGTATTCCAACATCTTTGGGCATCGCCCCCACAAAGACTTTGGCAAAAATCGCAGCCAAATTTGCCAAGAAATACCCCGGCTATCATGCCGCGTGCTTAATAAATAGCGACGAGGCTCGACGCAAAGCATTAAGCCTGACGGCTATCAACGATGTGTGGGGAGTTGGTCGCCGACTATCACAGCGCTTCGATAACATAGGCATCACCACGGCACTGCAATTTGCCGACATGCCCAAGGAGCAAGTGGGCCTGCTAATGAATATCACGGGCGAGCGCACATGGCGCGAGCTAAACGGCGAGCCATGCATAGATCTCGACATGGATGTTCCATCGAGGCGGCAAATGTGCTGTTCGCGCTCGTTTGGAGAAATGATCACCGATTTTGATAATCTTAGCCAGGCTATTGCCCTATTCTCCACCATTATTTCGCGCAAACTGCGCGAGCAGGGATTGGCGGCAGTGTCAATATCAGTGTTTATACACACCAACGCCCACCGAGAAGATTTGGAGCAATATTTCAACTCGGCACATCGCCAACTGCCCGAAGCCAGCGCCGACACGATGGTGATTTCTCAGATTGCCACAGAATGTCTGCGCAGCATATTCCGCCGAGGCTATAGCTATAAAAAGGCTGGAATTATTGTGAATGAGGTGGTGCCAATCTCAGCTATAAAAAAATCGCTGTTTGCCGACCCTGAAGAGCGCGACCGTCGCTCGCGGCTGATGGACGTGCTCGACTCGATAAACACAACATCTATAGCACACGATACAGTGCACATAGCTGCATATTCTCCGGTGGAAGCTCTCGTGAAGGGCGAACGCCGCTCGCGGCTATATTCCACACATTTTAGTGATATAATCTCAATCAATTGCCATAATGGACTCTAAAGCATTTACTTCAAAGCTGGCTCGCAACCTTGGCGAAGATCCACATCGAGTGGCCTCGATGGTGGATGCATTTGCCACAATTTTGCGTCGCTCAGCCACCAATCTAACCGCTGTTGCCATACCATCGTTCGGCACATTTTCACCTGTAAAACTGGATGAGGAAATCGTAACGGATCACTCCACCGGCAAGCGTATGATGCTGCCCCCACAAATAGTAGTAGAATTTCAACCTGCGGCTATGCTGCGCAAAAAGATAAATAGCCATGAATGAATCGCTCAACCTGCCCAAACTGATTGCCCAAATCGCGGCTGAAACAGGGAGCGACCCTGTGGCAGTGCGCCGATTTCTTCACGAATTATTTTCACTGATTGAGCAATCGCTCACCACGGGTGAGATTGTTGCCATCAAGGGTGTAGGCGAATTTGCCAAGACAGATGATCCGGCTAATCCGGTGAAATTTCTTGCAGATAGCGAGCTTGCCGAGGCAGTGAATCAGCCATTTGCTGCATTTGAAGCTGTGGAATTGGCAGATAGTGTCACCGAAGCCGACCTCGCTGCCGTAGAGGCCAAAGAAGAAGAGCCTACAACAGCAACACAGCCTGAACCGGAACCGGTGCAAGAACCGGTGCAAGAGCCGGTGTCAGAGCCTGCGGTAGAGACCGAGCCAGAACCGGAACCCGAGCCAATTGAACCCGAGCCCGAGCCGGAGATTGAGCCCGAGCCGGAGGAAGAACCGCAGGCAGAATCAGAAGAAGAACCGCAGGAAGAACCGCAGGAGAGACCTGTTGTGGTGCAGCAGAAATCCAATGCCCACCCTACCCTGATGCTGATTCTTGGCATACTGATTGGTATAGTGATTGGTGTGGCCGCCGGCTATTATGCAGGACGCCTCACATCTCAAATAGAGCAAGCTAATGCTGAATTGGGAATGAACGATAGCGACGAAGAGGCATTGCCAATGGATTCCGACTTTGTGGAGGATGCGCAGGTGGTAGAAGCTGCCCAACCTGCTGCTGTGGCTACAGAGGCACCTGCCGAGGCGCCAAAAGCTGAAGAAAAGACAGAGGCAAAAGCCACAACCAAGAATGCAGAACCGGTGTATGACACTGTGACATCAAGCCGCTATCTATCAACAATCGCACGCGACCACTACGGAAAGAAAAGCTATTGGATTTTTATCTACGAGGCCAACCCCTCATTAGGAAATCCAAATTCTATTTCGCCGGGGACACGTGTGCTGGTTCCATCACGCGAGAGCTTCGATGCCGGCTCGCCCGAGGCGACAGATGCCAAGGCGCAGCAGCATCTCAACACCTTGTCACATAAATATAAATTGTAAAAATTATTCAGGAGCAACATCAGGGCTTATCTTGAGGCGACCTTTGTCGAGCGCCTCTTGATAAAGCTCGCGTTGCAGCTGAGCATCATAAGCACGGCGATTGCGATTTAGCAATCGCTCTGTTATTTCATGGCGGGCCGCATCGAGTGGCATAGACGAGCCCACGGGCAGCACATCGGTGATTAGCAACAGATATGTGAAGCCGTTGGAGGATGTTTCGAGATTCTTATGAGCGGAGGGCCAATTATTGGGATTTGTGCCAAAATCGAAAGGGATGCGTGTTTCGATCTGTTCCCAATCAATCCATTTATCGCGGAAATAGTCGTAGTTGACAGCGCTACCGATAACTTCTTTTTCGAGTTGGTCAATATCGTTGTGTTTTTTCGACTGATACAGGCGCTTGATTGTGCGAAGATTTTTAGCGTCGTTGGCGATCTTGATATAGACGCCGCGAACCAATGGGCGCTCCAGCACAAAATCAGATTTATGAGAGTCGTAGTAGGCTTGAATGCTATCGTCGGGGATTTCCTTGGCGTGGCTTTCAAACATTAGTCGGCGATATTCCAGCATGATCAAGCTGCGACGGTATTCCTCGGTGAGGCGGTCGATGTCGGTCATGTCGATTTTATCGGCAGCTACGTCGGTGATGAGATGCGAATCAATCCAAGTGCCGACAAAGGCACGGACAAATTTCACAGAATCCTCGGGGGATAGGCCGCCGGGCATGGCACGATGGACATCCTCGGCGGTGAGGGTAGCAGAGCCCAGCTTTGCGAGATATGGCAGGGCATTATTATCAGAGGGTTTGTCGGAGCAAGAAGCAGCGGCAATAATAACACCGGCCAATATGAGCCGGGTTATGGCGCTATATTGGCCGGTGAATTTCATCGGAATGGGGATTAATATGTTAGTTCCTATTCTGTTTTCATTTCACCTGTTTAAGCACCTTTTGGTCGACCTTTACAGGATATTTGGCATGGAGATCGGCGAGCCAATTTCGTTCGAGCTCTGATTGATAATCGGAAACGACAGCGCCACGAACGTCGGCAGCCTCTTCAGGAGCGGGGATCACGCGACCATTGAATGCTGCATAAGAGCTCCAGCGGCCGGTTGGGGCGGGTTTTTCGCCGCCGAAGCCGAGGTAGTCGGTGATAGCATTTTCGCCCTTGGCAGCGATAACACGTTCCACCTTGACGTCGCGGGGGAATTTATCGCGCATAGCGGCAACGAAGTCGGCAGATTCCATATCTTTGGGAAGTGATTCGGCATAAGCCATAGCGTCGTTCAGAGTGGAATCAGCGGGAGCGAAAACGATTACAGCTTTGTATTTGGGTTGATCCCAAGCGTATTTATCGCGATTAGCTTTGAAGTAGGCTTCTACACCATCTTTATCCTTGGCTGCATAGTCCCAGACGTTGCGGTTGGAGATTTCAAATAGTAGGATGCCGTCGCGGTATTCGTTGATGAGGTTGCGATAGTCGGCATTGGTTTCGAGGAGAGCGTCGCGAGAATTATTAAGGACAGCCTCGTTCATTGCTTGGGTAGCGACTTGCTCAACGTGGTTGGCAATATTGTCGCCGCCTTTGAGGGCTGAGGGATGAATCGAGGAAGCGATTTCAGCAAGAGTGGTCTTTTTGCCATTAACGGTGAACATCTCGATAGATGATTTGCCAAATTCGGCAATCATGGCAGAATCGAGTTGACCGCCAAGTTTGTCGGCCAAAGCAGCCACTTTGCTAACGTTGGCTTTATTCATTTTGGCTTTTTGAGCCACGATTTGCTTGCTAAGGTAGGCAAACTCGGGTTGGCGGCCGCGGTCGTCGCGGTTGATAGCGGCGGTGATAGCTTCGCGGCTATCTTCGAGAGAAGCGACGCTACGCTGATCGAGCTTGTGGATAATGTGCCAGCCGTAGGAAGTGCGGAAGGGCTTTGAGTAGGCACCGACGGGAAGAGCGAATGCGATAGAGTCGAATTCTTTTACCATCATACCGGCGCCGAACCAATCGAGCTTGCCGCCTTTGCGAGCCGAGCCGGGGTCTTGCGAGAGACGAGAGGCTACATCAGCGAAGTCGGCACCAGGAGCGGTGACAACATTATAAATAGAGTCGATGCGGTTGGCCTCGACAGCGGCAACGCTATCGGTGACACCGCGAGTGAGGCGGAGGATGTGTTCAACGAGCACTTCGCCCTTGGAGGGTTGGTCCTTTTCAACGCGGATGATATGGAGGCCATAGCCGGAATTAATCACGGGAGAGATGTCGCCAACGGCGGTGTTGTAGGCAGCTTGTTCAAAAGCCCAGGGATAGCGGTTGGTGCCAACCACGCCCATGAGACCGCCACGAGCGGCAGAGGGCTTGTCGACAGAATATTGCTGAGCTACTTCTTCAAAAGTAGTAGCACCGGAAATAATAGCTGTGCGGAGCGAATCGAGCAAAGCTTCTTTACCGTCGGGGAGCATAATGTGGCTCACGGTGATGTCGTGAGTCATGTGATTATAGCTTTCAGCGACAAGAGAATCCAGGACAGAATTGTCGCGCAGATAAGGGCGAGACAATTCAGAGCGGAATTGTCCGTATTCTTTCAAGAAAGCTTGAGTGGTGTCGATACCGGCAGCTTCAGCCGCAGCCACTTTGAGCTTGTAGTCGATAAACATGTCGACATACTCGTCCAATGTTTGCGGGTTAGCTTGTTGGGCACTGTTTTTATGGTAGAGGTATTCAAACTCGCTGAGGCGAACGTCTTTGCCAGCGATCTTCATTAGCACGGGGTCGGACGATTGAGCGGCCCATGCGAAGAGCGATGCGCAGACAACCCCGATTGCCAAAAATTGCTTTTTCATTGATTGATTTTATCGATATTGTTATTTATCAACAAGAATAACGCCAAGAGCTGTATATTATTGTATAATACATGTTAATTTTTCGGATTAAAATGTATGTTAAGGCGTCGGACCGAGAAATCCGACGCCTTAATATAGAGCTTATGTAGGGCGATAATTATCTTGCGCCAGACGAATAGTTGGGAGCTTCGCTGGTGATAGCTACGTCGTGGGGATGGCTTTCGGCTACACCGGCATTGGTGATTCGGGTGAATTTAGCCTTGTGAAGGTCTTCGATAGTGGGGGCGCCGCAGTAGCCCATACCGGCACGAAGTCCGCCAAGCATTTGATATACGACCTCGTAGAGGGAGCCTTTGAAAGGCACACGAGCGGCGATGCCTTCGGGGACGAGCTTTTTGCTATCGCTTTCGTTGCCTTGGAAGTAGCGGTCTTTTGAGCCTTTTTCCATGGCTTCGAGTGAGCCCATGCCACGATAAGTTTTATATTTACGGCCGTTGAAGATGATGGTGTCGCCGGGGGATTCTTCCACACCTGCCAGCATGCCGCCCAGCATAACTGAATGAGCGCCGGCAGCGAGAGCCTTAACAATATCGCCGGAATAGCGAATGCCACCATCGGCGATCAAGGGAACGCCTGTGCCTTCAAGAGCCTTGGCAACATCGTAGACGGCAGAAAGCTGAGGAACGCCAACACCTGCAATAATACGAGTGGTGCAGATAGAGCCCGGGCCGATGCCCACTTTAACGCCGTCGGCGCCATTATCCACGAGATAGCGAGCAGCCTCGCCTGTGGCAATATTACCAACTACGACGTCGATGTCGGGGAAAGCGGCTTTTGCCTCGCGCAACACACCAATTACACCTGCTGAATGGCCATGAGCGGTGTCGATAACAAGAGCATCAACACCGGCATTAACCAAAGCCTCGGCGCGAACCATGGAATCGGGTGTAACACCGATGCCGGCAGCTACGCGAAGACGACCAAGACGGTCTTTGCAAGCATTAGGCTTGTCCTTGGCCTTTGTAATATCCTTATATGTAACAAGGCCTACGAGATGGCCATCAGAATCCACAACCGGGAGTTTTTCAATCTTGTGGCGCTGAAGAATGTCGGCCGCCTCCTCCAGATTGGTGGTTTGCGAAGTGGTGATAAGGTTTTCGGAAGTCATCACCTCGTCGATTTTGCGGGTGAGGTCGCGTTCAAAACGGAGGTCGCGATTAGTAACAATGCCCACCAAAAGGCCTTTGTCGTCGACCACGGGGATACCACCGATGTGATATTCCTCCATCATGTGAAGGGCCTCGGCAACAGTAGAACCACGCAAAATAGTGACGGGGTCGTAGATCATGCCATTTTCAGCGCGTTTAACAGCATGCACTTGGCGCGCCTGCTCGGCGATAGACATATTTTTGTGAATCACGCCCAAACCACCTTCTCGAGCGATGGCAATGGCAAGCTGAGCCTCGGTGACTGTGTCCATAGCGGCAGAAACCACCGGCACATTGAGGGTGATGTTGCGCGAAAAGCGCGTTTTCAAATTTACGTTACGGGGAAGTACCTCTGAATAGGCGGGGATTAGCAATACGTCGTCGAACGTTAGCCCATCCATAGCAACTCGGTCTGCAATAAACGATGACATAAGGACATATAAATTTTATTGCACGCAAAGTTAATAATATTTTGCGTGGTAAAAAAGTTTTTAAGGCGCTTTTAACGAACGTAAATAAAATCAATGAGGA
>CAZRCU010000053.1:0-12357 GCA_964598685.1 uncultured Bacteroides sp. | reverse complement strand
GAGCATCTGACTGTTAATCAGAGGGTCGTTGGTTCGAGTCCATCTTGAAGCGCTACTAAATTTTGGAAAAGCAATTTGCTATGCTTCAATAGCTCAGTCGGTTAGAGCATCTGACTGTTAATCAGAGGGTCGTTGGTTCGAGTCCATCTTGAAGCGCAAGCGCCGGTTTCCCGTCAAAGGGGAGTCGGCGTTTTTCCATATTATTGTCGTATTTGTCGATTCGGCGGCATAAATTTTGCAAAACCGCCGAGGAAATTGTAATTTTGTACCTTGTAAGCAGAAAAAGTTTCTGTCTAATAAACCAACCATCTATTTGCCATGGCTGAAATAAAAATAGCAGGCATAATGCGAGCAGGCGTATATTCGCCAAACCATATAGGAAATGATGCTGCCATATTTAATTTGGTGGCCGACCAGTTGCGCAAGCGTGGCTGCGAAGTAAATATATACTCGGAGGACCAGTTTATCTCGGGCGCAGTGACAGAGAAAATCATCTTGAATATGTGTCGCGATCCGCGATCTATAAAGCTGCTACAGCAACTTGAGGATGAGGGCGCATTGGTGATTAATTCGGGCTACGGCATCGAGAATTGTGTGCGAGAGCGAATGGCCAAGATATTGGTTGGCTCGGGCGTGCCGTTTCCGGAGAGTTTTATCGTGAACACCGACGAGGTGGTGAAAGACCGCTTGATCAAGGCCGGATTTGAAGGCTGCTGGATCAAGGGTGCCGATGTGCACACCATGCACCGCGAGGATGTGGCTCAGGCTCGTCATGCCGAGGAGGCACAAGAGATTTTGCAAGAATTCTTCTTGCGCGGATTTAAGCGTGCTGTGATTAATCGCCACTTGTATGGCGACCTTATCAAGTTTTACGGAGTGATGGGAACGCCGTTCTTCTGCTGGTATTATGCTTTTGACTCGGCACGCCGTCGCTCGCAAGGCGATGTGGCAGCGTCGAAGCAGCCGACATTTGATGTAGAGCGTCTGAAGGCAATCGGAGCAAGGTGTGCCGATTTGCTTGATGTGAAGATCTATGGCGGCGATTGCGTGGTGGATCAAGACGGTACAATTCGCATTATCGACTTTAATGATTGGCCCTCGTTTGCGCCGTGTCGCGCCGAGGCAGCTCCCATCATTGCACGCATGATATTAACCGAAATTAGAAATAGATCGTAACCTGATATATGAATCAAAATTCAACAGATAATCCTCCATTGATTCACCGATTGATATCCACGACCTTTGGCTGCGGATATTGGCCTTGGGGCCCGGGCACTGCCGGCGCCGTAGGCGGATTGGTGGCATGGCTGGTGATATTGGCATTTGTGCCGTCGGCCACAGCAATGACAGCTATTACGCTGGGCTTGATTGTGGTGTTTACCGCGCTGGGCGTGTGGTCGGCGACAGTGGCCGAGAAGTATTGGGGACCCGACCCCTCGCGAGTGGTGATGGACGAAACGGTGGGCCAGTGGATCTCGATGCTGCCTATATGCAGCTATGCGGGCACTGCTGCTGCGTTTTCATCCACTGGCTTTTGGCTGTCGGTGGTGTTCTCGCTGATATTGTTCCGCTTTTTTGATATAGTGAAGCCCCTTGGCGTGCGAGCCGCAGAGCGCTTGCCGCGAGGATGGGGCGTGATGGCCGATGATATTCTGGCCGGAGTGTATTCATTCATAATCCTGGGCATTGCATTATGGCTTTAAAAGAAGTGTTTGCAAAGGTAGCCGATAAGGTGATGCACGGCCATGGATGGTTCACGTTTATAAGATCATCAATTTCATCGCAGATAGCGTCGTGGTGTGATTTGGCCACACGTATGGCTTTGTATGCTTGGGCGTTTTCTGCCATGGATTTATTCTATCGCTCCAACCTGTCGGTGGCTATAGGTGCCGTGGTGGGCGGAGTGGTGAATTGCTGCATAAATTACAGGTTTACATTCCATGCCAAGGGCCAGTCGGTGAAGGCTGTGGCTCTGAAGTATTTCATGGTGTGGACGGGCTCGCTGCTGCTGAATATGTATGGCACGACGGGCTTGGCAACGTTGCTGTCGCATTGGGATTGGCTGATTTCAATCGGATTCCGGCCCGATGGCATCTTTGCGGCTGCCACGTTGGTGGCATCGTTGGTGGTGTCGCTGGCATGGAACTTTGTGCTGCAACGCAATTTTGTGTATCGCCCTACGAGCTTTGATCATGTGGCGATCTCAATTGTGAATTTCTTTATCCCGAATCAAAAGAACAAATAACAAGAAATATATCTACGTAAATATAATGGAATCACAGTCAACCTTCAAAAAATGTCGCGATGCCTTGCAACAGGGCATCTACGCAGTGATCAACCCCTTTGTGCGGTTTATGATTCGCTGTGGCATCACACCGAATGTTGTCACTACAATTGGCCTGCTTGGCAATCTGGCGGCAGCCGGAATATTTGCATGGGCGGCATTGACATGCGATGGCGGTGCAGATATGCACTATCCTATGGTGACATGGGCCGGCGCAGTCATCATCTTATTCTCTCTGTTTGATATGCTTGATGGCCAGGTGGCTCGCTTGGGCAATATGGCCTCGCGCTTTGGCGCTCTCTACGACTCGGTGCTCGACCGCTATTGCGAGTTGCTCACCCTGGGTGGAATTGCTTTCTATATGATTAACACGGGCTATGCCGTGGGAGCGCTCATCACGTTCTTGGCGTTGGTGGGCTCGATTATGGTGAGCTATGTGCGTGCGCGTGCCGAGGGCTTGGATATAGAGTGCAAGGTGGGCTTTATGCAGCGCCCCGAGCGAGTGGTGGTGACATCGCTTGCCTCGCTTGTTACCGGTATCGTGGGCCAGAGCGTGTCGGCCGACCAATTTGATGCAATGTACATTTTGATTTTTGCGATGGGAGTGATTGCGGTGTTTGCCAATATCACAGCGTTTGCCCGCATCGCTCACTGCAAAAAGGAACTTACAAAATAATCTGTCACGGATTTCTAATATGATTTTACCCTCAAAGACTACACCCCGCGAACTGCTTACTATGATTGCCTGTCTGGCGATTTGGCTGGTCGTGACTGCTCTCTTTGTCGGATTCCGTCCCGAACATACGTATTTGGCGGTGTTGATAGCGGTGCTGTTTTGCGCGTCGGCGTCGACTCGCCGCATTGTCGTGGCGTTGGTGCCATTCTTTTTGTTTGGTATCAGCTACGATTGGATGAATATTCTGCCCAATTATAAGGTGAACCCTGTTGACATCCAAGGGCTCTACGAAACAGAGAAGGCGCTGTTTGGCGTGGCTGTGGAGGGCCTTGGCGTGCTCACCCCGAATGAATTCTTCGGCTTGCATCATTGCACATTGATGGATGCGCTGGCCGGATTCTTCTATCTGTGCTGGGTGCCGGTGCCGGTGCTCTTTGGCTTGTGGCTTTATTTCAACGGCCAGAAGAAGGAGTATCTACATTTTGCCTTGGTGTTCTTGTTTGTCAACTTGCTGGGCTTTGCGCTATATTATGTGCATCCGGCAGCTCCGCCGTGGTATGTTGCTTCTCATGGATTTGACTTCATCGAGGGAACGCCTGGCGAGGTGGCCGGACTTGGACGCTTTGACGAGCTTACGGGCCTAGGCATATTCAACTCGCTGTATGCTCGCAATGCCAATGTGTTTGCGGCGATGCCGTCGCTGCATTCGGCGTATATGCTGATAGCGTTTATCTACTCGCTGCGGGCCAATTGCCCCACGTGGATGCGCATTGCGTGTGCTGTGATATGCCTTGGAATATGGTTTACGGCGGTGTACACCTCGCATCACTACATCTTGGATGTGATGGGTGGCATTGGCGTGACAATCCTCGGATTCCTGATTTTTGAATATGCCTTGATGCGTATTCCTGCATTCTCACGATTTATCAACTGCTATGCCGGTTATATCTCAAAACATTAATTTCTCCTTGGCCTATGTTTGTAGATTTGAAACATCAATATCGCAAGTCGCTTAAATCTTACGACACCGAAGAGGGCATAGATCTTGCCTTCTATCGGCCGATAGGGTTTGCATGGGCCTATTTGTTTCGCAAGCTTGGCGTGACGCCTAATGCCGTGACTATTGCCTCGGTGTTTTTGGGAGTGGCCGGCGGTGTGTGCTTCTACTATCCCGAGCTGTGGATAAATGTGGTGGGGATGTTGCTGCTGGTGTGGGCCAACAGCTTTGACAGCGCAGATGGCCAGCTGGCTCGCATGACGGGCCAATTCTCAAAGTTTGGCCGTATCCTCGACGGCTTGAGCGGCGATTTGTGGTTTATCACGATTTATGTGGCTCTGTGCCTGAGAGTGATGCAGTATGATGCGCTGTTTGCGTCGTGCCCGTGGCTGATATGGGTAATAGCTGCGGCAGCGGGTGCCAGCCACATTAGGCAGGCGGCGATGGCTGATTATTATCGCCAATTTCACTTGTTTTTCGTGAAGGGCGAGGATGGCTCGGAGCTCGACTTGTATGCCGACCTGCGCAAGCGGCTTGATGCTATGTCGTGGCGCAAGGACTTTTGGTCGAAGATTACGCTGACCTTCTATGCCGGCTACACCAAGAATCAAGAGGATTGGAATCCGGCGATGCTGCGACTGCGCGGCAAGCTTGCCGAGAAATTTGGCTCTACCAAGATTTGCCCGCAATTCCGCCAGGATTTCCGCAAGGCAGATTTGCCTATGATGAAATATACGAATATTCTCACATTCAATTGGCGCACTATAATTCTCTTTGTCTCTCTCTTCATTAATTGCCCGTGGCTGTATTTTGCGTTTGAGCTGATAGTGCTCAATGCGATACTTGTGTATATGTGGGCTCGCCATGAGAATATTTGCAAACGATTCACTCAGAGCCTCGACGACGGCTCTTACAAAGATGTATAATCTCTCCAAAACCAAAATAGAACAACTCATAACTATCTAAATTACAACAGCTCATAACCCTATGAACAACAAAAACTCCTCCAACTCATTCCCGGCTGATACCTGGGTGAGGTTTAACCTCGGCGGCAGTCGCTATATCGGGCGCGCCATACAGCGCGAGCGGGCATCGGTAATTGCCACCGTGGATTCTCAGGGCAACAGTGTTACTTACAGCTGGCCCTATATATGTGCCACAGCCACCGATATTGTGTCGATAGCCGACACCAAGGTGGAAAAATTTGCTCAAGATGCTTGATACAGTAGCTTTACGTAATGCAGTTGATAATGGCTCGGTGAAGGGCGTGATCTTTGACTTCGGCGGTACGCTGGACACACTCGGCGACCACTGGGGGCCGGTGATCTACGACTATTATATGGCTGCCGATGCCGGAATCTCGCGAGTGGACTTTCGCGACGCTTATATCATGGCCGAGCGAGCCCTGTCGCTGCCCGGTATGGTGTCGCCCACCGACACTTTTCATCAGCTGCTGAATTGCAAAATCGGATTTCAGATGCAGCGGCTCACAGATCGCTGCCGATTGTCGTCGCTGGATGCCAACCGCCTGCGGCCTATCATCACAGAGTCGTGCTACAAGCATGCCTGTGCGGCCACCACATTCATTGCTCCTACTCTCGAGGTGATTGCCAAGCGCAAGCCGATTGCGGTGGTGAGCAATTTCTATGGTAATCTGCGCACGGTGCTCGAGGAATTTGGCCTGCTGAAGTATTTCACGGTGGTGGTGGATAGTGCCGTGGTGGGTGTGTCGAAGCCCGACCCACGCATCTTTGCCATCGCGTGTGAGAAGCTTGGCTTGGAGCCCGAGCAGGTGCTGGTGGTGGGTGATTCAATTGACAAAGATATGGAACCGGCCACCAAGCTGGGCTGCCTCACCGAGCATATCAGTGGCCGAGCTTGGAATGAACTGTTTTAGTGCGGAGTTGTTGTTACAACAAACTCTGCTTGCATGAAATATAGCCTTATCTTAGCGCTTGCGGCTGCAGGGGCCATTGCGACCCATGCGCAAGTGCAAATACACTTTGAAGTGATACCGGCCGGCGAGGCTGAGGCCGTGGCCTACGAATTGCGGGCCTTCACGGCGGCTGCTACCGACACCCTGTCGCCCTGCGTATATCTAATCGACTGGCACACTGCGCTGCCCGACAGCTTAGGCTCGGGCGGCTGGATGGCTTATAGCGACGGCCATTTTTGGAGCTATCGCCCAGGGAAGTTGGAGGAATACCACTTTGCCGAGGATTCGCTACCGTTTGTGGGTGATGGGGTGCAGCTGCGAGGGCCGTTTGCCGCCTTGCTGCCGCCGATGATAGGGCGGAGCATTGAGGCCATGAAGGCGGATAGCGCCTGTAGGTTTACAAGTAATATTTTAGGAGATTACACCACGATTGAGGGCACGCGGCGCGTTGGCGGCTGCGATGCGCAGGCGTTTCGCTATGTGCTGCATCGTGGAACGGGCTTGCCAAGTGAGGTGGAGCTTGTGGCCAATCCCGGGTCGGCTGCCGAGCAGACGTGGACGGCTCGCTATAGCTATGCCGACAGCGTGGCGATGCCCGACTTGAGCCTGAGCGGCTTGCAACGGCGCTATCCCGAGGCGTTTGAGCGCTTTAGCCGCGAGAATTTCACGTGGCGCAGCCTTGTGGGATGCCGATTGCCAAGGTTTGCTCTGCCCACGCCCGAGCGCGAGCGAGTGGTGCACCATGCCGGCGAAGGCTTTGATAGGCCGATGGTGGTGGCGCTGCTCGATGTGGATGATGCGGCGTCGGCTGCGGTGGTGGCTGATTTGCGGCTGCGAGCGTCGGCCGAGGATATGGGTGTGATTTATGCGTTCACGGGCAATGATGCCGAGGCGGTGCAGGCGCTTGTGGGCAGATTGGGCGATGGCGAGCGTGCTGTGCTCAATGCCGAGGGGTTGGCGCGAGATTGCGGCGTGGAGAAATTGCCGGCTTTGATATTCTGCGATGTCTCGGGGCGAGTGATTTCTGTGACTGTAGATAAATAAAAAAGTTATCAACATAAGTTATTGACATATGTTGATAACTTTTTCTTACAGTATCCTAAAAATATGCTAAAAGACGGTGATACAGCTGGATAGCTATAGGGGTTAGTTATTAACACCCATGTTAATAACTGCTGTGCGGGTGTCAATAATTCCGCGGTTGGGGGTGCTTTGCTTCTCGTTGAGAGAGAACATGGTGCCACCTATCACTATTAATATAGCGATAAGGCCGATTATACACCACATGGCGATTTGGTTGCGATGCTGTGCATTGTATTTCGGTTGTCTCTCTGATGATACGTGGCTGGTAGAAGCGGTCTCATAGGCAGTGGCGTGAGGAGAGGACGCATCACGTGCTGTCGTGGATTGATAGGTATTTGTTAGCATTTTATTGTGTAGACTAAGATGAATTTTGGTAGGCGCAAAGTTAATAATTATTTGCCTAACAACCAAATTAACAATCAAAAACGAAAAAAGTTCACGAAAAAATGCGATTTGGCGGTAGATTTATTGAAATCGGGCTGTGGAATGTGAAGTAGTGTTATATTGGATTGTTATATAAGTGTTTTTTACTAACTTTGTGGTTAAACTACGAAAATATGAAAAAAATACTCACATTAGCATTTGCTGCAACGGCACTTGGTGCAAGCGCCTTCAATGCAGCTACGGATAGCGTGGCCGCGGATACTGCCGGCTTCGAATTCAAGGATATAATCACAGTGCCCACCACCTCGGTGAAAGATCAAAACAAGTCGGGCACATGCTGGTGTTTTGCGGGCACCTCGTTCTATGAGAATGAGATTCTGCGTGCGACGGGCGATTCGCTCGACATCTCGGAGATGTACACTGTGCGCATGTGCTATGCCGACAAGGCCGACCGCTATGTGCGCATGTATGGCAAGACCAACTTTGGCCCGGGCGGGTCGGCGCTTGATGTGCCCTATGTGTGGGCCACTTATGGCTGTGTGCCCGAGGAGGTGTACACCGGCTTGCAGTATGGCGAGGACAAGCACGTGCATGGCGAGCTTGATGCCATCTTGGAGGACCTTGTGAATGATATTGTGAAGAATCCCAACAAGCGCATATCCACCGCGTGGCGCAAGGCTTTGAACGGTGTGCTCGACGCTTATCTGGGCGAGGTGCCCGAGACGTTTACTTATCGTGGCAAGAGCTACACACCGCAATCGTTTGCCAAGTCGCTGGGCATCTCGGCCGATGATTATGTGGCTGTGACATCGTTTACCCACCATCCCTTCTATAGCACCTTTGTGCTTGAGGTGGCCGACAACTGGCTGTGGGCTCCATATTATAATGTGCCTATGGAAGACATGAAGGCAATCGTGGACAATGCGCTGGAGAATGGCTATTCGCTGGTGTGGGCTGCCGACGTGAGCGAGGGTGGCTTCAAGTGGGCCAAGGGCGTGGCTTTGATGCCTGCCAAGAAGAACGAACGCGACATGAGCGGCACCGAGCTGTCGCGCTGGGTGACTCTCTCTGACAAAGACCGCGAGAGCGAGCGTTTCAACTTTAACGGCCCCGTAGAGGAGATGGAAATCACTCAGGAGGTGCGCCAGCAGATGTTTGACTCGCAAGAGACCACCGACGACCACGGCATGGTGATTGTGGGCGTGGCCACCGACCGCGAGGGCAATCGCTATTATAAGGTGAAAAACTCGTGGGATACCAATCAGGTGTATGGTGGATATTTCTATGTGTCGGAGCCTTATTTCCTGGCCAAGACTATGGATATCTATGTGAATAAGGCCGCTGTGCCCAAGGATATTGCCCGCAAAATGGGTATTTCAAAGAAATGAAGCGAATAGGCATCCTATCGGACACCCACTCGTGTTGGGACGACCGCTATGCACTCCATTTCAAGGATTGCGACGAGGTGTGGCATGCCGGCGACATCGGATGCCTTGACGTGATACAGAGATTGAAGGCTGTGGTGCCGGTGGTGCGAGCCGTTCGCGGCAATATCGACCACGGCATCGTGAGCCGCCTCTGCCCCGAGATTCTCGAATTTGAGGTGGAGGGAGTGAAGGTGTGGATGACCCACATCGGCGGCTATCCGGGCCATTATGCCCCCGGGGTGAGGCGCATGATGATAGATGCGCGCCCGATGGTGATGGTGGCCGGTCATAGCCATATTCTCAAGGTGATGTACGACGACGAGCTGAGCTTGCTGCACGTCAATCCGGGTGCTGCCGGCTATCATGGATGGCAGCGCCAGCGCACGCTGCTGCGAATGACGCTCGACGCCGGCCGTGTGGCGGATCTCGAAGTGATTGAACTCGGAAAGCTTAAAACATAAAGCATGAAAAAGCTATTGTATTTGGGCCTGACGTTGGCTATTGGCCTCGTGGGCTGTAAGACTTCTGAAGAGAATTATCGTGCGGCCTACGACCGCGCAATGGCTGGCCGCGACTCGGTGGCCTCGCTTGATGCCACAATCTATGGGGCTAAGCGCAGGCCGATAGGGTCGCAGACGGTGGTGTCGGGCACCGACACGGTGGCCATCTTCACCCACCGCGTGTCGCTCACCGAGGGTGGCGGCGATGCCTTGCACACGTTTAATGTGGTGGTGGGGCAGTTTAAGCAATCATTCAATGCGCTGTCGATGCGCGAGCGGCTAGTGGCTGCGGGCTATGAGCAAGCGCTGGTGGTGCAGACTGCCGAGCCATATTATTATGTGGTGTTGTCGTCGTGGACCAAGCGGGCCGAGGCTGTGGAGGCTTTGCGCAGCATTCCGGCCGACTTTCCTATCGCTCTTGCCGAGCCGTTGCCTTATATTTTGGCCGCTCCGGGCCGCAATTAATTCCAACTGCGAATGAAAGAATTTTTCAAGGTGCTGCGCCGCTATGTGCCGCCCTACAAGCGCTTTTTGGCGCTCAACATAGGATTCAACCTGCTGTCGGCGGTGCTGACTCTATTCTCGTTTGCCCTGATTATGCCAATCTTGGAGATGCTGTTCAAGGTGACGAGCGACGTGTATGTGTATATGGCGCCGGGGTCGGCCTCGCTTAAGGATGTGGCGGTGAATAATTTCTACTACTACACACAAGAGTCGATTGCGTGGTTGGGCGCGTCTACCACGTTGGCTCTGCTGGCCGGTGCATTGGTGGTGATGACCGCCTTGAAGACCGGCACGGCCTATCTGAGCTCCTACTTTGTGGCGCCGCTGCGCAATGGCGTGGTGCGCGACATCCGCAATAGCGTCTACGACAAGATCACCAATCTGCCTATATCGTTTTTCACCACCGAGCGCAAGGGCGACGTGATGGCTCGCATGAGCGGCGATGTGGCCGAGGTGGAAAATTCCATAATGTCGTCGCTCGACATGATGTTTAAGAATCCGGTGCTGATTATCGTGTATTTAGGCATGATGATTGTGGTGTCGTGGCAGCTGACGATATTTGTGTTTATCCTGCTGCCTGTGGCGGGCTTGGTGATGGGCCGAGTGGGCAAGCGCCTCAAGCGCCAATCGCTGGAATTGCAGACTCAGTGGGGCGTGTTGATGTCCAACATCGAGGAGACCTTGGGAGGGCTGCGTATTGTCAAGGCTTTCAATGCCGAGGACAAGGTACGCACCCGATTCCATAGCGAAAATCAGAAGTTCTATCGCATATCCAACCGTGTGGCGCGCCGTCAGGCCTTGGCCCACCCGATGAGCGAATTTCTGGGCACTGCGGCCATCGCCATCATATTATGGTTTGGCGGCAGCCTGATTCTGAGCGGCACCTCGTCGATGGAGGCTTCGGCCTTTATCTACTATATGGTGATTTTCTATTCGCTCATCAATCCGGCCAAAGACCTCTCCAAGGCGGCCTATTCCATTCAGAAGGGCTTGGCCTCGATGGAGCGTATCGACAAGATTCTCAACGCCGAAAATCCCATCCGCGACCCCGAGCAGCCTGTGGCATTGCCATCGGTGGCCGATGCTATCGAATTTAGCCATGTGACATTTGGCTATGGCGAGCGGGCTGTGCTGCGCGATGTGTCGCTGCGTGTGCCTGCCGGTGCCACTGTGGCGCTCGTGGGCCAATCAGGCTCGGGCAAGACCACCCTTGCCGATATGCTGCCGCGATTCTATGATGTGCAGCAGGGCGCCGTGACAATCGACGGCGTGGACATTCGCCGCCTGCGTGTGCATGAATTGCGCTCGCTCATGGGCAATGTGAATCAAGAGGCGATCCTGTTCAACGACACATTCTATAATAATATCACCTTTGGCGTGGATAATGCCACGCGCCAAGAGGTGGAGACGGCTGCCAAAATCGCCAATGCCCACGATTTTATCATGGCGTCGGAGAATGGCTACGACACGCCTATCGGCGACCGTGGTTGCCGCCTGTCGGGTGGTCAGCGCCAGCGCCTGTCGATTGCGCGTGCCATCCTGAAGAATCCGCCGATATTGATTCTCGACGAGGCCACCTCGGCCCTCGACACCGAGAGCGAAGTGCTGGTGCAGCAGGCCCTTGAGCGCCTGATGTGCGACCGCACCACGCTGGTGATTGCCCACCGCCTGTCCACCATCCGCAATGCCGATCTGATATGCGTGCTCCACGAGGGCCAAATCGTAGAGCAGGGCACCCACGACGAGCTTATGGCCCTTGGCGGCCACTATCGCCGCTTGGTGGAGATGCAGGCTATGAAGTAGATAAAAAGAATTATTTATATATGGCGCTCGGGAGCGCCGGTTTTCCTATAATATGAAAGACAAGATTGTTTCGTTTTGCTGGCAACACTTGTTGCTGTTGGTGTCGCTGCTGATAATGACGCTTGGCGTGGCTTGCTGCGTGCGCTCGGTGCTTGGCTCGAGTGTGATAAGCGTGATTCCCTATGTGTTTATGGATGCGGGCAAGATAGGCATGGCGCCGCAGCTCACCATAGGCCAGTACACCTATCTGATGAATGCTGTGTTTGTAGTGTTGCAGATATTTGTGCTGCGCCGCCAATTCGAGCCTGTGCAGCTGTTTCAGCTGATTATAGGGTTTGTCTTTGGCATGATGTTGGACTTTTGGATGCTGCTGACTGCATGGCTCGAGCCTGTGGGCCTGTGGCAGCAGGTGGCAACACAGCTGATGGGCTGCGTGTTTTTGGGCACCGGCATAGCATTTGAGGTGCGCTGCGGCAGCGTGACTATGCCCGGCGAGGGCATATCGGTGGCCGTGTGCCAAGTCACACACTTTGAATTTCCCAAGGTGAAGATTTCGATCGACGTGGCGCTGGTGTGCATCGGCGTGCTGCTCTGCTACGTGTTTTTTGGCGCATGGCAGTGGCACATAATCGGCGTGGGCACACTGATTGCAATGTTTCTTGTAGGCATCATAGTGAAGTGGGTGACAAGGCTCACACCATGGTTCGACGGCCTGCTGGCATATCGCCCGGGCTTCCGCCGCTACATCTATGGCCTCGCCCGC
>CAZRCU010000052.1:0-12762 GCA_964598685.1 uncultured Bacteroides sp. | reverse complement strand
GGTCGTCGATAAGGTAGATGCAATTGCCCTCGCTCTTGCCCATCTTGCCGGAGCCGTCGAGCCCGGGAACTTTGACGGGAGAGCCGCCGAATTGGAGGTCGGTTGGCTCTGGGAACACATCAACGCCATAGAACGAGTTGAAACGGCGAGCGAAACGGCGAGTGAGCTCGAGGTGTTGTAATTGGTCTTTGCCAACGGGCACCTTGGTGGCTTTTTGAATCAGGATGTCAACGGCCATCAGGGTGGGATATGTGAGGAGGCCGGCATTGACACGCTTGTTGGTAGATGCGCCGATGATTTGCTGTTCGAAGGCTTCGTCGGCCTCGGTTTCAACAGCGGGAGCAGCAATGCCAAGGGCTTTGCGAGCTTTGTCTTTGAACGAGGCGGTGCGCATCAATTCGCCGATGCCAACGTGCATATTGAGCAGGAGGTACATTTGCGAGATTTCGGGCACGTCGCTTTGGATAAATACAGTGGCCTTTTCGGGGTCGATACCGGCGGCGAGATATTCAGCAAGGACGCTCTTGACGCTTGCATGGAGCTTGTCGGGGTCGGTAGATGTGGTGAGGGCGTGGAGGTCGGCAATAAAGAAATTGCAATCGTAATCGTTCTGAATATTAACGAATTTGCGCAACGCACCGTAGTAGTTGCCCAGGTGTAGATTTCCGGTGGCGCGGATGCCACTTACTACTATTTCTTTCTTAGGTTGGTCCATAATCTATATATTTGGAGCAAAGGTACAAAAAGCGCACGAAAGAGGCAAGCGAATTATACACCTTGTTGGTCGATGGTCCACACAAAAGCGCGTAAACCGAGCTTTGGGCGCTCGTCGTTGAATTCTCGCAGTTTGTTTAATAGTGGCTCAACGCGGTTGTCGGGGACAATTGTGATAAGGGCCGAGGCTAAAGATGGCCATGCGTGTGAGCCATAATGCGGCTCGCCTTGGTCGGAGCCGCGGCCGGATACTTGTTGCCATGCTGTGAATCCTCGACAATTGAGGCGGTTGAGCGCATCAATAATGCGATCGTAGTGGGCTTGGTCGAATGTTATAAATATGGCTTTCATTTCGAGATTTTGTTCAAGGTTTTACGATGCTTGCGGCGGAAGTTGCGCACGCCTGTGCCGGCAAATACGCAGTAGAGAGCGGGCACGAAGAGCAGGGTGAGCATTGTGGAGAATGTGAGGCCACCGATTACGGCGGTGCCCATCGGTCGCCACATTTCGGCGCCTTGGCCGCTGCCGCAAGCCATAGGCACCATGCCGAGGATTGTGGTGAGCGAGGTCATAATTACGGGGCGGAGACGTGAGCGGCCGCCGTCGATAACGGCGCGCTTAACGCTAAGCCCGCGCTCGCGATTCAGTGTGATATAGTCGATGAGCACGATGCCGTTTTTCACTACAATACCGATAAGCATAATCGCACCGATCAGGCTCATTACATTGAGAGTGTTGCCGGTGATCCACAGGATTAGGAACACGCCTGAGAATGCAAACATCACCGAGGACATGATAATGGCGGGGTAGGTGTAGCTTTCAAATTGAGCGGCCATCACGATGTAGACCAATACGAGGATAAGCGCGGCAAGCATAAGAAGGTCGCGGAACGAATCTTGCTGATCCTCATATTGTCCGGCGAGCTGGATGTTGATTCCTTGAGGAATGTCCATCTTGTCGATTTCGGCGAGGGATTGCTCCACCACTTGGCTCATGGGGACTCCTTGCACATAGGTGGTGACGGTGATAATGCGTTCGCGGTCTTTACGTTCGATTGTGGGTGGGGTGAAGTGCTCCACCACTTGGCCAACGTCCTTGATTCGGACGGCGGTGCCGGCCGAATTGTAGATTAATATGTTTTCTATATCTTCGATTGAGGTGCGCGACTCGGGCTCGTACATCACCTTGATGTCGTATTCCTCGCCGTCTTCGCGAAATTGCGAAGCTGTCTGCCCGTTGATGCGGTTGCGCAGATAATTGGCGGCAGTGGTGAGGTTGAGGCCATATATGGCGAGCTTTTCTCGGTCGAAATCGACGCGGTATTCAGGTTGATAGTCGGCACGTGAGATAGTGACATCGGCAGTGCCAGGGATATTCAACAACATTCGGCGCACGCGCGCAGCCACGCTGTCGGTTTCTACGAAATCATAGCCATAGATTTCGTAGTCGATGGATGCTTCGCCGCCCATAGATCCGGCGTTGCCACCTACGGTCACCTTTGTCTTTTTATATTCGGGATAGCGTTTGAGGTCGTCGCGCATTAACTTGGCAATTTCGAGGATGCCGCGGTCGCGGTCGCCGGGGTCGCTAAGGCGAATGTTCATCGACACGATGTGAGTGCCGTTGTCGCGCAGAGAGCCGTAGACATTGTCGCTGGAGGCGGTGCCGGTGGTGTAGTTGATTACATCAATTTCAGGATATTTTTCGCGCCATTCTTTCACCAGCCGGGCAGTGGTTTCATCGGCTATTTCTACGCGGGTGCCAATCGGCAATTCGAGGCTTACACTAAGACGGCCATCGTCGGCAGTTGGAAAAAATTCAGTGCCCACGCGACTTAGCAGCAACAGCGATGCCACAAACACAGCGATACAAATGGAGATAGTGATTGCTCGGTGGGATGTGACACGGCGCAGCAGCGCTGCGTAGCCATTATCCAGCGCGTCGAGACAGCGATTGATTGGGGTGAAGAATATCGTGTAGATTTTAGAGTGGCGAGTGGTGCGGCGCAGCAATAGCGAGCAAAGCATTGGGGTGAGCGAGAGGGCACAAATCGTGGATATAATCATCATGATTGTGACCATCCATCCAAGTTGCTTGAACAGTACGCCCGTCATGCCGGTGACTAATGTAAGCGGGAAGAATACGGCAATCAGGGTGAGCGTTGAGGCGATTACAGAGATGGCCACTTCGTTGGTGCCGTGGACGGCAGCCTGCTTGGGGTCGGAGCCGCGCTCGATGTGGGTGGTGACGTTTTCAAGCACCACGATGGCGTCGTCAACCACCATACCGATTGAGATTGACAAGGCTGATAGCGATACGATGTTGAGCGAATTGCCGGTCATCGCCAAGTAGATAAACGAGGCAATAAGCGAGATCGGGATGGTGATGCAGATAATCAGCGTAGCGCGCCAACGCCCGAGGAAGAAGAACACGACAATCACCACGAACAGCAAGGCGTAGAGCACGGTCTCCACTAAGGTGTGAATGGTGTTGCGAATATTGTCGGATGTGTCGACAATTATGCCCAATTTTACATCAGAGGGTAGGCGTTTTTGCAGCTGTGGCAGCATTTTGAGCACCTTGTTGGAAATATCCACCGAGTTGGCGCCGCTCTGCTTTTGCACTACAATCATGGCACCGCGTGTGCCGTTGTTGTAGGTGACCTGGGCGCGCTCTTCGAGCGAGTCGTCGATTCGAGCCACGTCGCGCAGATAGATATTGCGGCCGTTGTAGGAGCCAACAACGATGTCGGCCATTTGGTCGGACGAGGTAAATTCGCCCTGCACGCGCAGCGAGTAGGTGTCGGAGCCGACGTCGAACACGCCGCCGGGGATGTTTTTGTTTTCGGCAGCGACGATGGATGAGATCTGCTCTACGGTGAGGTTGTAGGCTTCAAGGCGTTCGGGGTCGACATAGATGTGAATCTCGCGTTCGGGGGCGCCGGAAATCGACACAGAGCCCACGCCCGAGATACGTGCCAGCGGGTTGGCCACCACGTCGTCCAAAATCTTGTAAAGACCGGGCATGCTTTCGCCGGCTTGCACCGAAAGGAGCAAGATGGGAATCATGTCGGTGTCGAATTTAAAGATGATAGGCGTCTCGGCATCGTCGGGGAGAGCCGAGGATACCATATCGAGCTTGTCGCGCACGTCGTTAGTGAGAACGTCGATGTCGTTGCCATACTCAAATTCGAGAGTTATGACCGAAACATTTTCGCGCGATGCAGATGAAATGTGCTTCAAATCGCTCACCGAGTTGAGCACATTTTCGAGGGGACGTGTGACGTTTTGCTCAATATCTTGGGCGCTCGCGCCCTGATATGTGGTCATCACCATGATGGTGTTGGTGTCGATGTCGGGGTAGAGGTCGATGGGAAGTTTGCTTAAGGAGAAAAGGCCAAGCACCAGCACTGCGATAAAGCACAGAGTGGTCATAATTGGCCGTTTTACAGCTCCGCCGTACAGACTCATAATGAAAATCTATTTAGTGGATTATTGTTTATCGTTGATTTTAACGGCAATGCCATCGGCCAATCGGCTTTGGCCGGTGATTACCACGGTGTCGCCGTCGTTGACGCCGCTCAGCAGCTCAAAGCTGTTGTCGATGCGTCGGCCGAGCTCCACTTTTTTATAGGCAACGTGGCCGTTGGAATAGACATAAACATATTTGTTGGCCGAGCCGGTTTGTTTTACCACTGCGCGGTCGGGGACCACCACATTGTCTACTGTGCCGAGGCTGATGTCGACGCGGGCAAACATGCCGGGACGGAATCGCTCGCCATTGTTGGGAAGCATCACTTCGACGGGGAAAGTGCGAGTGGTGGGGTCGACTGCGGGCGAAATTCGTGAGATCTTGCCGTTGAATTCTTCGTTAGGGTAGGCATCGAGAGACACCTTGACATTCATGCCGCTTTTGATGGATTGCAGGTTGCTCTCGTTGACGTTGATAACGACCTTTACAGAGGGTGTGATTTGGCCGATGGTGAGCACGGGCAGCGAGCCAATCATATCGCCAGGGTCGTAGTTGCGAGCGGTGACCACGCCGCTAACCGGCGAGCGGAGCACAGTGTTTTCCAGAGTGTTGTTGTATTGGGTGCGCTGCGCGTCGAGTTGGGCTTTGTATTGGTCGACGCTGCGCTGGGTGCCGGCGCCGATTTCAAGAAGCTCTACGGCTCGATTGTATTCGCGCTCGGTTTGGTCGAGGTTGATTTTGAGCTGTTCGGCCGAGGCTTGGTCGAGCGTGACGAGCACTTGCCCGCGTGACACGTGGTCGCCCACATCCACCTTGATAGTCTTGATGCGGTTGGCCACCGATGGGGCGATGTTATTCACATTATCGGCCTCGATGTTGGCGGTGTAGGACAAGGAGTGTTCGACGGCTTGATTGTGCACGACGTCGATGTCGACAATGGCGGTGTCGTCAACAACCTCGCCGGCGGCGTTATTGTCCTTGGACGAGCAGCTGCAAATGATAGCCGGCATTATGATCAGCGGGATGATATGTAGGTGTTTCATAATTATTGATTTTTCTGATTTGTGTAGGAATCAATTGGGGCGTTGCCCAGCAGCAATTCGAGGTCGGAATTTGCCACAAGATAGTCGTGAATGGCTTGGTAATATGCCAGACGAGCGCGAGTTAGCGATAATTCGCTGTCGCGAAGGTCGAGATAAGAACTGGCGCCGATGGCAAACGAGCGCTCTTGAATGTCGTGGGCGCGTTCGGCCTCGTGCACGCTCTCGTTGCTCGATGATATTTGCTTGACATTTAGCTTGATGTTGTCGATGGCGAGGGTCGCTTGCGAGGTTAGGCTGCGCTGCAAGTTTTGGCGCGTGTAGGCCATTTCATCAAGCTGGATTTGCGCTTCCTTGACCTTGTTGTAGCGTTGGCCACCCTGGAATAGGGGAAATGACAGTGACAGACCGATCATGGAGTAGGGCGTCCAGCGGAAATTGCGCAGTGGATTGCCGTTGGACGAGGATGTCCAATTGTAGTTGGCTGAAAGGGCCAGGGTGGGGTACCATGAAGCGCGCGCCACCGACAGGCTTTGCTCAAGGCTGCGAGTTTCGATTGTGTTCATCACCAGCGAGGTGTTGTTGGTGAGGTTGGCCGAAAGTGAAAGTGCATCGGCATACATAGTGTCTTCATAGTCGGAAAGTGTGCCGCTTATTTCAAACGGCATTTCTACATCTATGCCCATAAGGACTGCGAGCTGCAAGTGGGCTCGGCGTATGGCGATGTCGCATTGAATGATTTCGGGCTCGACATTTTTCATGGCCACGGATGTGCGGAGCACTTCATATTCCGAGGCGTCGCCCACGGCTTGGCGTTTCACGTAGATGTCGTGAGTGAGCTTTGCCATGTCGTAGCTTTCTTGCACCACGCGTCGAGAATCGTGGGCAAGGAGCAGGGCATAGTAGGCGTTTTTCACTTGGTTTACCATGTCGAGACGCGAGGCGCGAGCTTGCTCTACAGAACGCTCGATTTGGGTGTCGCTTAGTTTTAGCGAGGCCCACAATTGGGGCGCTATGATTGGAAGTGAGGCTGAGAAGCCCACAGAATAGGAGTTGTCCAAACCCATTTCGATGCCCTTGTCGCTGCTTGCTGATTCAGAGCCGGAGGCGGAGTCGTCGCCGAGATCGCCAAAGCCGCTGAAGGCGTCCATATTCATGTAGGCAACTTGCTTGCGCAAGGTGCGGCTGTATGAACCGTCAAAACTGATAGAAGGCAAAAGGGCACCAAGTGTTTCACGTCGTGAATAGTCTGACTTAGTGATTTCCATGTCGGAGATTTTCACTGTCGGGTTTTCACTTAAGGCAATTGCGATACAATCGTTTAAGGTTAGCTGTGCAGATTGAGCAGAAATGGATATTGGTAAACCGACCGCTATGGCGGCCACTGCCAATAGTTTATTCATAATAATAGTTGTCTTGTTTTACTTGGCAAAGTTACATAAATATATTATTAAATCATCATAAATTCGACTTATATTCCAAATGATATGTCGTTTCGACATAATTATTTATGGCATGAAGGCGGAAATATGAAGATTTTTTAGGAGAAACAACAAAAAACTTCAAAAAAATGTTGTAAGTTTGCGTAGTTAACGAAATCTTATGCCACAGACAAAGAAGATAATCAGTCCGGCCGAAGTGCTTGATGCGTATCTAAAAGCAAACAAGATGCGTCGCACAGCCGAGCGCTTTACGATTTTGGAATATATCAATAATATAGCCGGCCATTTTTCGGTGGACGAGCTGTATGCAGTGCTGTCGGAGAATGGCTATCATGTGTCGATGACCACGATATATTCCACATTGGAGGTGCTGATAGGCGCGGGCCTGGTGGTGGGGCATAGATTCACCGACAAGGCAATGCTGTATGAAAAGACCGGCGGTGCCGCTGCAAGTCATCATCACTTGATTTGCACCGAGTGTGGCAAAATCAAGGAAGCTCGCGATCCCGAGCTGACCGAATATATAAGCAAGAAGCGTTATCCGGCATTCGAGCAGACGTCGTTTGATGTGAATATCTACGGCATATGCAGCGTGTGCGCGCGACGACGGCGACAAGCTAAGCGCTAACAAGAACAATCCTTAAATTTAATAATCATAAAACAACGTTTATCATGGCCAAAGTAAAACCATTTCGTGGGGTAAGACCTCCCAAAGAGCTTGTCACGAAGGTGGCATCTCGCCCCTACGACGTGCTGAATTCCGAAGAGGCGCGTGCCGAGGCTGAGGGTAATCCCCAATCGCTCTATCACATCATAAAGCCTGAAATTGATTTTGAGCCGGGCACCGATGAGCATTCTCAGCAGGTCTACGACAAGGCTGTTGAAAATTTCAACATATTCCAGCAACGCGGTTGGCTGGTGCAGGATGAAAAAGAGCATTATTACATCTATGCACAGACGATGAATGGCCGCACGCAGTATGGATTTGTGATTGCTGCAAATGTCGATGACTACATGACCGGTGTAATCAAAAAACATGAGCTTACACGCCGCGACAAGGAAGAAGACCGTATGAAGCATGTGCGCATTCAGAATGCCAACATCGAGCCGGTGTTTTTCGCTTTTCCCGATAATAAGGCGTTAGAGAAAATTATTGCCGAGGTCACCTCCGGCGAGCCGGAATATGATTTTGTGGCGCCTGATGGCTTTGGCCACACGTTCTGGGTGATTGACGATGATGCCACAATTGCTGCTATCACCGCAGAATTTGCCAAAATCCCGTATCTATATATTGCCGACGGGCATCATCGCACTGCGGCAGCCGCTTTGGTGGGCAATGAAAAGGCTCGCCTGAATCCGAATCATCGCGGCGACGAGGAATATAATTATTTCCTGGCTGTGGCGTTCCCTGCCTCGCACCTCAAGATTATTGATTATAATCGACTGGTGAAGGATTTGAATGGTCTGTCGCCGGATGAATTTCTGGAAAAGCTCGAGAAATGCTTTGTTGTGAAGGATATGGGCACCGAGATATATGCGCCGGAGCGCTTACACAATTTCTCGCTGTATCTGGAGAAGCATTGGTATTCGCTCACCGCACGCGAGGGGACATACGATGACAACGACCCAATCGGCGTGCTCGATGTAACGATTTCGTCGGACCATATTTTGCGTGACATTCTCGGCATCACAGATCTTCGCAGCGATAAGCGCATAGATTTTGTGGGCGGTATTCGCGGGCTTGGCGAGCTGAAACAGCGCTGCGACTCGGGCGAAATGGCTGTGGCATTGGCACTGTTCCCTGTGTCGATGGAGCAATTAATTGCAATTGCCGACACCGGAAATATTATGCCGCCCAAGACCACGTGGTTTGAGCCTAAGCTGCGCTCGGGCCTCGTGATTCACAAATTGGATTAAACGTAGAGATATTGTAATCCCCCGGCAGCCGTCGGGGGATTATTATAACTAATTTATTGCGATTAGTTCGATGTCGAATATTAGGGTGGATCCGCCCGGAATGCCGGGTTGAGAAAATTTGCCATAGCCCATTTCGGCCGGTAGGTAGATTTCCCAGCGATCGCCCACGTGCATTTGTTGCAAGGCAATCACCCAGCCTTGTATTAGTTCGCGCAAGCGCATTGCAATGGCAGCGCCGCCACGCGAGGTGTCGAATTTTTTGCCGTTGATTGTGGTGCCGGTGTAGTGTACGGTCACCACAGAATTGCGGTTGGGTGAGGGCCCGGGCTTGCCGGATTTGATTACTTTGTAGAAAATGCCCTTGTCAAGCGGATTTACGCCGGCTTCTTGTGATTTGGCTGCCAGCCATTCTCGATTTTTGATTATGTAGTCTTGCTTTGCCATGGTGCAAATTTACGGAAATTTGTGGTGGTGGACAAGTTTAGAACTCTACAGACAGCCTAACATTGATTTGTCGGCGTGTGAGGTAGTTGGGCACGGCATACTGGATGTTGTTGACATCGGTGACCCAATAGTAGGAGCTGACGTTGGAAATGTCGAAGAGGTTGAACACGTCGAGCCCAATCCAGATGCTCTTGAATTTGCTGAGCAGGCCGGTGTTGTGGTCGCGGTCGGACGGTGTTACAAGTCCGTAGCTTAGGCCAATATCCACACGTTTGTAGGCCGGAGCGCGGAAATAGTTGACGTCGCGGCTTACGCGCGGGGCGGTGGTGGGCAGACCATCGGAGAACAGGCCTTTCAAGCTGAATTTCAGACGTGGAAATTTGGGGAAGTAGTCGGTGAAGAATATCGCGAATGAATAGCGGCGGTCGGTAGGACGCGGCACGCTGACGCCGTTGAGTGTCTCTTTGGTCTGCATCAGCGAGAACGACACCCACGAATCGCTGCCGGGCACAAATTGGCCGAACAGCTTGAGGTCGAGGCCTGTGGCAAAACCGCTGGTGAGGTTCTCGCCGCTATAAGTGAGCTTGAGGTTGTCGACTTCAAAAGGAATCAGGTTGGAGAGCGCTTTGTAATAGGCTTCGGCTGATAGCTTGAAGGGGCGGTCGAAGCTGCGGAATGTGTAGTCGGCACCGCCGATGATTTGATAGCTGCGTTGCGATTTGATGTCGCTATTTAGGATAATGTATTCGTTGCCGTCGGCATCCTCCACAGGCTGTCGGTATTCTTTATAGAACGGCGATTGATAATAAAGGCCGGTGGCAAGGCGGAATGCCCAGCGCTGAGCGTTTTCGGGGACAAAGCCTACCGACACACGGGGGCTTACCAAAAATTCTTTGTTGAAGCTCCAATAGCTCATGCGGATGCCGCCGTTGATATTGAAGTATCCGGCTGCGGATGATAGCTTGTAGGTGTCTTGCGCGTAGAATGCCAGGCGGGTGGAAGATATGTCGTGGCGCGAGTCGAGATTATAAATCATTTTTAGGGCTGCGGGGTCGTAGGGCAGTGAGTAGCCGGCCGAGTCGCGGAGCTCCCATTCACGTGTGCGGTCGTGAATTTTCTCGGTGTTCATGGTGGCGCCGTAGTCGAGGGTGTGGCCGTTAAAGCCATTGGTGCCGCGCAGAGAAAGCTGGAACACTGAGGCACGCAGGCGGTTGCGAGAGTGCTCGTGGTAGCGTCCAACGCCGAGCTCGCCACCAACAGAGCCTTCGCCCGAGGCATCTCCGGATGTGCCGGCTTGGTCGAGCCAATATTCGCCGGAGATGTCGTAGGACACTAATTCGTTGGTTAAGAATCCGGATGCGAGCAGCGAATATTCATTGTGCTTGCTTGGGGTGTAGGTGAGAGTGCCGGCGCCAAACCATGTCTCAAATTTGTCTTTTTCCTGACCGTCGAAATATACCTTGAATTGTTTTGCATCGGTGGATGTGCCGAATGTGGTATTGCGGTTGTGGGGGATGAATGTATAGTTGTTTATAGCAACGTTGCCAAGAAACGAGGCCTTGAATTTGCTGCTAAATTTATACGTCATGTTGGTTTGGTAGTCGAAAAATCTGGGGTCGTATTCGCCCTTGTCGTCCATAGAGCTAAGAAGCGAGGAATTGCTTTTGTAGCGGAAACCATGGAGTTGGGTGAATTTTTTCGATGACGAGCCGATTGTGAAGCTTCCGCCCATTAGCGACAGTGATGCCGCACCCTCAAAGGCTTCGGGCTCGCGATAGGTGATGTCGAGCACGCTCGACATTTTGTCGCCGTATTGCGCTGAGAAGCCACCGCTTGAGAATCCTACCGAGCCCACCATGTCGGGGTTGATGATAGACAAGCCTTCTTGCTGGCCCGAGCTGACGAGCTGCGGACGATACACTTCGATGCCGTTGATATACACAAGGTTTTCGTCGTAGGTGCCGCCACGCACATTGTATTGGCTCGACATTTCGTTGCCGGAAGTTACGCCGGCCATGGTGGAGATGATTGATTCTACCGAGCCGCCCGAGGCGTCGGGGTTCAGGCGAGTGTTGGTCGGGTCGATTTTCTGGATGGATCCTGTTTGGCGTTGGATGTCGGTGACTTCTACGCCGGAGAGAGTGTAGGATTTCGGCGTCATTTTCACATTTACGGTGACGCTGCCCTCGGGGTTGAGCAGGCGGCGAGTGGATTGCTCGTAGCCGATGCACGAAAATACCACGCGGATTGTGTCGGATGCAGGAGCCGAAATAGAGTATTTACCATCTAAGTCGGACGTGGCACCGATGGCGGTGCCGTCGATGTGGATTGATACAAATTCCAGTGGCTCATTATTTTCATCGGTGATAAGGCCGGAGATTTTAACCGGTGCAGCGTAGGCTGCCGACGAGCAAAGCACGCCAAAGAGAATGGCGCATATATATGTGAAAGTTGCGTTTAGTCTAAAAAATTGCATGTCTAATAAACGAAGAAACGGCTTTATTATTGTATTGCTGATGCCGACCGAGCCAAAATAGCGGCTGCCGCGATTTTTTCTAAGACGAGACTTTGCCTAATGGCCGATTTGTATTATCTTTGTTGACGTGAGCTGTCGCGATCGATGTAATTTTATTTATTATTAACCCTATATGAAATGTTTCCTTCCTCTCATAATGATTTTCGCTGTATCCAAGCTGTTTGCTGCTGATTTTAGTGAAAAAGAGGTGCTTGTCAAGAATGACGATGCCAAAATTACATTGGCAGGCACACTTACGGCACCAAGTGATAGAACGCCGCGCGCAATATTGGTGCTCGCCACCGGTAGCGGTCAGCAAAATCGCGACGAGGAGGTGATGGGACATAAACCATTTAAGGTGATTGCCGAATATCTGTCGGCGCGAGGCTATGCCGTATTGCGCATGGATGATCGCGGCATCGGAGGCAGCGAGGGCGATTTTGCGGCTTCAACAGCTGATGATTATTTGGGTGATATTAGGAGTGGCGTCGATTATTTGCGCTCACAATATCCGAGTGTCAAGGCCGGAGTGTTGGGCCATTCCGAGGGTGGTGGAGTGGCCATTATAGCCGGTAGCGGCGAGACACCGATAGCCGATTTTATAATCACGTTGGCTGCTCCGGCATGGGCCGGCGATTCGATTGTGATGTCGCAGGCGCGAGCCTTGGCCGTGGCTATGACCGGACGTTGGGACAATGAGGCTTTGCAGCGTCAGTTGCTCGATGTGGCCAAATCGCCGATGAACAAAGCAATTGCGCAGAGTTGCATCTATAGCTTGTTGGCATCGAACGTTGGCGAGGCTGCGAATATTCCGGCTGTTAAGGAGCAATTGTTAGCGCAGTCGAATGCGCTGTTGTCGCCAAATTATCGGAGGTTATTGCGATATAATCCAGAGGCTGATATACGGGCAGTGGCGGTGCCATGGTTGGCGCTAAACGGCGACAAAGATTGCCAAGTGTTGGTGGAAAATCTCGCTACAATAAAAGATTTAAATCCGAAGGCTGAAACGCGTATTATGACTCAACACAACCATCTGTTTCAACATTGCACCACAGGCCTCATCAATGAATATCAAACGATTTCAGAGGATATATCAGAAGAGACGTTGTCGGCTATAGCCGCCTGGCTCGATGAATTGTAGCGGTGGATGTTACGCGTTCCACGTATTTTCCAAAATGTCAATGTGCGATTGCTACCGGTTGGATTCTCCGCGGTGGCC
>CAZRCU010000051.1:10153-13004 GCA_964598685.1 uncultured Bacteroides sp. | reverse complement strand
GCAAAGGTAGGACATATTCGCCGGCCGTCCTATACGCTATCGCGGATGGTTGTACCGCCTTTATATATGTTGTAGGGCATAAAAATACGAGGGTTTAATTGTTAACGCATTTTTAACACTATGCTAACTAATTGATATATTGCACTATATGTTAAATAACATATTTTTGTCGATTTTTTTTTGGATATTTCTTTTTTAAATCAAATTTTTTAATCTAACTTTGTATCGTTTTTGAAGCACTAAACAATTGTTTAACTATTAAATCAAAAAAGAAAATGAAAAAGTTAGTTCTTTTACTTGCTGTTGCTTTCAGCGTATCACTCTTCTCTTGCGGCGGTTCAGACAACAAGGCTGAAGCCGACACCACTTGCTGCGATTCTGTAGAAGCTGTTGAAGAAGTAGTTGAAGAAGCTGCTGCTGACACCACTGCTGCTGACACCACAGTTGCTGCTGAAGCTGAAGCTACCGTTGCTGAATAATCATTCAACAATATACAGCATTAAAAGTCGACCCCAGGGGCCGACTTTCTTATTTACTGAGGCTGAGGAAGTGAACAATCCTCCAGTCTCATGTTTTTTATTGTAGGAATAGAGTCGGTCAACGCGCTCAGCATGCGGAAACCCTTTTTCCGGCCTACACTGCGCGAAATAATTGCTTGCTGCGGTTGATAGCCCATCAACTTGGATGCACGGCCCTTGAATCGGCTACCCACTACCACTATCTCGGCTTGGCGATTGATTTCAACTTTCGACGTAGGCACAGCAATCGAATGGTCATCATAATAAACCATCTCGCCACGGCAACTAAACGGGCCAATGGTGCAATCGCGCGCTCCAATCTCCACGGTGTCAACACCGCATATTGCAAGGTAGCGATCAAGGCTCTCTACGATGCCAATGGTGTCGGGCGTAGACGATAATGGAATGGCAAGTACATGAGCGTTGTGGCGCAGCACCATCGACGACGTGCCACTACGCCCCATCAAAAATATTTCATCACTCGGCACATCAGAGGGGAGATAAGCCACACCAACACCGGCTGCAAGTGCCACACCCATAGCCACCATCCAACGCCACGTCTTGAAATTAATAGCAAACGCCGCCACCACAATCACAGCAACAATCCACACAATCACAGGCGAGGACAAGTAGACATTCGACAGCTCGGCCACAGATAGCGACGCCAGACGCTCTGTAGCTACATCAATTAAGCCAACCAGCCAATTTATCGCCAACGCAAGCCAAGCTGAAGGCAGCCCGACCAACGATAGCAGCAATAAGGCTACTCCGCCATACATCAGCAACGGCAGACTCAGCGATATATAAGCATTCGACACTATAAAGAGCAGCGGCAAGCGATGAAAATAGACCAAAGTCACAGCCAACGTGCCGAATACGGCCGAAAACGTCACCGCAAAGAATTGATTAATCCGATACAGCACCTGACTACGAGGCGAAACAAATATCAGCGGTCCCGAGAATGCCAAAATGCCCAATACGGCGCACACCGACAATTGGAACCCGGGCGAGAACAAACTTGCCGGTCGGAAGGCCAAAATTATCAGCACTGCCACACATAGCGAATTAAATGGATTGGAATCGCGCCCGATAATCAAGCCAAACAAGTAGATTGACACCATAGTGGCGGCTCTCACCACAGATGGCGCCATGCCTGTGAGCATGGCGTAAAGCCACAATATTATAATAGTAAGTGCAAATCTCAGCCGTCGCAGCCGCGAGAATATCCGCAAGGGCAATAAAATCAGATTCACCAACACCAATATTATGCCCACATGAAATCCGCTCAATGCCAAAGCATGAGCAATGCCGGTGGCGCGGAAATTTTCTTGCATTGAGGTGGCGAGGTCGTCTTTGTGACTCAGGAGTAAAGCGCTAATCAGGCCAAACGAGCGATAATCGAGGTCGGTCTGAGCCAAGCGATTGTAAACACCCATGCGGCAATCATATAGCATCGACGCCCACGAGCGCTCACGCCCGACTATATGCAATTCGTCGGTATCAATATAAGCGGTGGCCGAAATGTCGTTATAAAGATAATAGTCCGACATATCTAAATCTCCACGGAAATCTGGCCAATCCACGGCAGGGTCGATAAGGCCACGCCAATGCACGCGAGTGCCAACAGGCGGAGGGGTCCAATCAGGCAATCCGGATGACAAAACCACAAATGGCGTCACGGGCTCGGAATTGCACGAATCCACTCGAAGCATCAGCTGAATCGTGTTTGGTTTGTTGCCGACCGATTGCACCACGGCGGAAAATTTGCATGGGCTCTCGCCATATATACAATCAGGCGGCGATACCGGTGCATGCAAAATCGAAGCTGAGAAACCAAAGGCCACCGCAATAAATGCAAAAGCCGGATAGTGATACTTCAGCACCATCAGCAGCACGCCTATTGCAGCAATGGCGGCAGCCCACTGCCATGCCACGCCGCTATACCAAAGCACAATTCCCGCCATCCAGCCAATCGCGGCCGGAAGTGCGGGAACGTAGGACAATGGGGCGCGCATGGCGCTCAAATTATAGTTATGCGATTGTATGCAGCACCACCAACAGGCTGGTGACACTGATCACAATCCAAAGAGCCACGGCAAGGAGCAACGGGCGCAAGCCCACGCTCTTAATCATCTTAATGCTAAGAGAAGCACCAATAAGGAAAAGGGTAACGACCATACCACGCATTGCGATCCACACCATCGTGGTGACAAACCAATTAGGCAGGGCTACATAAGTGTTGACCAACATAGCCAGCACAAAAATAAATATAAACCAAGGAATTGACACCTTACCGCCCTTGTCGCGGAAGATAAACATGGTGACAAATGCCA
>CAZRCU010000051.1:0-10053 GCA_964598685.1 uncultured Bacteroides sp. | reverse complement strand
AAGATAAACAGAGCAATTGAATTGAGGATGAAAATCACGCCAAGCGACACAGCCATTTCGTTGCTATCAGCCTTGATTACAGGGCCGACGGCTGCGATGGCGCTACCGCCACAAATTGCAGTGCCCGACGAAATCAGGTAGGCGGTCTTGCGATTGATGTGCATCCAATAACCAAGCAGCACGCCCATCAGCATCACGCCGATAACCGATACAATTGTAAACATCATGCCCTCGCTGCCCGATTGCAGAGATTTCTGAAGGTTCATATTGAAGCCGAGGCACACCACGGCCACCTGCAATAGATACTTTGAAGTCTTTTTGTTGAACTTAGGGCAGGGATTCTCAAAAATAAATGCGAAAATCAACCCGGCTAACAGCGCAATAGGTGCAGTGATATTTGGCAAGCCTATCACAGGCAGCGGGAATATAATCAGCGCTATCAGCAGAATGTAAAAAATCTTTGATGCTTTTGCCATTACGAGTAAAATAATAATATGTAAGGTTAGACTATTTATTCCAAATATTCCACGACACAAAGGCCTGGAGCAACAGCATTTCCAAGCCATTTTTGATAGTGGCGCCGGCAAGATGCGAGCGGCGCAAGAAAAGCGTAGTGTCGGGATTGTAAATTAAATCATAGCAAATATGCTGTTCGGTGAGGGCATCATAGGGCAATTTCGGACATTCATCCACATTTGGATACATGCCCAGCGGGGTGGTGTTGACCACAATCAAATATTGTGAAAGCACCTCGGGAGTGATTTCCTCATAGGTGAGCACGCCATCTCGCTTGGTGCGCGACACCAACATCACTTCTACGCCCAATTTGCGCAATGCGTGCGACACCGCCTTGGATGCGCCGCCGGTGCCAAGCACCAATGCGCGCTTGTGGACAGCAGGATTAATCATCGGCTGAATAGAATCGCCAAAGCCTATCACATCGCTATTATATCCCTTGAGCGTCACCGAACCATCGGGCTGACGAAACAGCTTAACGACATTCACCGCACCGATTGCTTTGGCATCGGGGTCGATGGCATCAAGATAGTCCATCACCTTCACCTTGTAGGGAATCGTGACATTAAAGCCGCAAAGGTTGGGATGCGTGGCCAATACATCGCGAAGACGATCGATCGACGGAATCTCGAAATTCACATATCGAGCCGCGATTTTTTCGCCTTCAAATTTTTCGTTGAAGAATTCTTGCGAGAATGAATGCTTGAGCGGGAATCCTATCAAGCCATATAATCTTTCGTTTAGCGAGTCTCCAATCATCTTTTTCCTTAGCAAATTTCAATGTGATGCGCTTATTGATAAGCAAATGCAAAGTTAGCGATTTTTTTGCATTAAAGAAAAATTTGAGGAAAAACAAATCCTCAGAATAAGGTGTTGATATCGCCTTATTTTGAGGATTTTATATAATATCTATATACAATTGTGAGGTTAGCGGTCGGAATGTAGATGGAACAAGCGCAGAGCGTTGTCGGTCATGTATTCTGTGAGTTGATAAGGATAAAACGGCACACAGATTTCTCCTTGAGCATAGCTGGCCACTTCGTAGGGCGGATAGACAAACACGATGTCGCCATCAAGGTCGATATAGAAATTTCCGTTAGAAGGCAGCTCGGTGATTGAAGTGCGACCGAGGCTTGATTTCAGAGCATTGGCACGACGTGCAATCATATCGGGCAATTTTTCAAGACCTTCGGCAGTGAATAGGTCGGCCAAGGTGATGATGCGTCCTTCAGAGAGGCTATAAGTAATATATGTGTTGAGCGAAACGCCATGAGCTGCGCCGGGCATGCCGGTGAAATTTGTGACGCGATATGTGAGCATATCGGTGGTGAGCGAGAATACGCTGCCTGATACCACGGTAATGCCATCGGCCTCGGCTTCGTCGTCTTTTACAACAGGCACTTCGACAAGTTGGTAGCCTGTTTCTGAAGCAGACGCTTTGAAAAAGCTTTGCATGGCATCGTTGATATCCACGGCAACAGTGTCGAAAGCGGCTCGCATAATGGTGTCGCGCAGCGCCGAGAGGTCGTGGCCACACACCTTAACGGGGAGCACCATAGCCACAGTGTCGAAATAGACTAAATCAGAATCGCGGTCGAAATCGCCGGCCGAACCTTGCAGACGAAATGCCGCCGAGCCTCCCATAGACTGGAAAGCAATGGTGTCGGAAGATTCTTGATTGTCGGAATGGCTACAACTAACCATGAGCGCGGCGACCAAAGCCGCAGGAATCAGCAATGCTGAAAGACGTTTCATTTTTTGATAGAGGTTTAAATTTACTTTCTTACCTGTGTTAATAACGTTTGTCGACCTGTTTTGTTATGGATGTTGAAAACTATTTTTTAGTTAGCGATAGTTGCTTGTATTCCATAGGCGAGTGTAGGATGGCACTTGGCGCGGACGGCGCTGCGAAGCTTTCACTTTTTGGCGCAATTCGGGGTGAGCATCCAAATATTCCAGCAAAGCAATGCGACGCGAGAGTGTGGGGAAATCGCTATCATTTGCGGTGTTGGCATCTACATGATAGCCCACGCGACGCAGAGCATCAATATATGTGCGACCACCTACCCCACTCCACTGCATAAAGCGATAAGCCACGATGTCGGCTTCGAAGATTTGCTCGGGGGTGTAGGTCATGTAATATCTATTATTTACCGTCGATGAAACCAAGGCCATGCCGCCAATTAAACCGAGCTCGGCTATGGGCACTCGGCCATCAGAAAGCTCCTCGGCAAGCGCCGAGCCAACAGCAAGGGCAACACCTGTGAATTTGCGCCAGAAATTTATGCGATTACGGCGCGACTTTTCCCACTTGACATGGGCATAGGCGTGTTGCAACACACAATGGGCGCCTTCAGAGAGCACAAAGGCCGACATCAGCAGAGAGTCGGAATGTGCCACGTCGGCAAAGCCTCCGGTGAGAAAAATATAGCCATTGGGATATGAAAATGAAGCCACATCCGTCTCGTCGGTCACTGTAAGAATTGTGAACGGATTGACGCCGCGCAAGCCGGATTGTTCGATAATATTCTCGGAGAGACGATTGAACGAAGATCGCACCGGCACATTTGTGAAATAATAGTCGCATTGACTGAGGAGCGACATCATATTGCGCTTGAGATCGCGATCACCGTTTGATGAGAGCGAAGCGGCAGTTTTTTGATACGGCTCGTTGGTCATCTGAAGCAGAGTCCAGAATGAACGAGCATCCTGAGCCGACATCACAACATCGGCAACATCGCAATTTTCAATAATTTTGCGGAACTGGCGTTCATTATCATCGGCAAATGCCGAGAGAGCAACGATAGCGACTAAAATCAGTGTGACGACTCGACGCATAGATTTGAAGAGATGTTTTGGAGAAAAAAGCGGTATCAGCGAGATTAATGCCGACACCGCCATGTATGCAGTTTTTCTTCCTTATTTCACACGAAGTTTTTGACCGGGTTGCAATTTTGAAGAAGACTTCAAACCGTTGAGGCGGCACAGGTTTTGAACTGTGGTGCCATTGCGGGAAGCGATACGGCTGAGAGAGTCGCCCTTGCGCACCGTGTAGCTTTTCGATTTGGTAGAGGAGGATTTCGACTTGGAAGATCCGCCGTTGCCGTATTGCACATTGTGAGTGGCACGATATTGAGCAGCATATTGAGCTGTAGCCTCGGGAGAGTAGTTGCGTGCCAGCTGATAGGTGTTTTTATCGAATGTATAAGTATCGGTGTGAGTTGTCTGGTTGGCAAAGTCGAAAATCGCAGCGGGGTTGATAGCATAGCCCATGTAGCGAGTTTCAAAATGGAGGTGGGAGCCAAAGGAGCGGCCGGTGTTGCCGGCAAGTGCGATAGGATCGCCTGCGCGAACATATTGGTCGGGTTTCACGAGGAAGCGCGAAAGGTGGCCGTAGACGGTTTCGAGGTCGTTGGTGTGGCGGAGGACCACATAATATCCATAGCCCTTGGCTTCGTATTTGGTGAGACGGACGCAGCCATCGAAAGCGGCGCGGATAGTATCGCCGATATTAGCCTTGAGGTCGATACCCTTGTGCATACGGCGGAAGCGCTTGCGATAGCCATAGGGCGAGGTGACATAGCCCGGGTGAGGCATAGCGAAATGCGACACGTCGATAACGGCGGTTTGGGGCACTTTGGCATTGCGGTAGCAGTTTACAAGACCGCTTTCCCAACCTTCGTTATATATATCAAATTCGGGTTCTTCTTCCTCAGCGAATAGAGATTCAAGATACTTGGTGGAATTGTCAACCTCGACAGAGCCGGTGCCTTGCGATGCGAGCAAGTCGCCATGCTGCTGCGTGTGTTGGCCGGGGAGGCGGTAGCTTGTCTGTGCCGACATGCTTGCAGGCAAGCAGGCCGCACCGGCAATTGCTACTATTATAGAAAAGAACTTGGAGAGTTTCATTCGGTAATTCAGTTAGACAATGGCTTTGTGGGAGACAAGGACCGAGGCCCGAGAGCACTCCATTGTAAGTTAATAATTGTTGTGCGAAAACCCGCACTTCTCAAAGTTACGAAAATAAAGCCGCATTATGAAATTTTTCGGCCTTAAAAAAACTTAACTTTAAGAATTAACCTATCGAAGACAGCACCTAAGTGATATATAAATCAACATGTTGCACAAATTATATGTTTTACAACATATTTGCTAACAGATTGCGCGGTTTTGTTGTTGTATGCCTTATCAATTGTTAAAGTTAGTAGCAATTGTGTCGACATTTTGAGCGGGGGCAGTGTCGACAGCAGAGGCGTTGCGGCGGAAGAGCGAGTCGAAATCACGGCGGAACATAATGCCCACGCCTTGGGTGGTGGCAGCGGTGCGCAGATAATAGTTTTGGTCGTTATAACGATTATAGGCTTTGAGACGCCAAGTGCCACGCGGAGTGAGTAGATATTCCACATCAAAATCGCCGATAAATTGATTAGTGTTTAGCGATTTGTCGCGATAGCCAAGGTTGCCGTTGAGCAGCAAACGATTATTAAGCAGGCGGCTGGAGAGCGCCACATCCACCTCGATGTCGGAGAAGTCGCCTCGGTCGCTACGCAAGTTAGGTGCTATGCTCCAATTGTCGCTAAGCTTGCCGAGCATGCTGGAAAGCTGGCTGGAAATGGTGGATGAAGCCACCGAGAAGAGCTCGTTGCCCTTGGTAGTGGCCATATAATCGGGAGTGTAGAAGCGATTAAGGGCAAGCAGATAAATGATCTGGCGGTTCATCATTTCGTCGGTGGAGATGATAGAGCGCACCTTGCGATAAGTGTCGCTGGAGAGAGTTGGGAATCCGAGGTCGAAGTCTAAATCGGGTTGTCGCATATCGCCGCTCACCTTCATAATAGCCTGCACCGGGACATTAGTGCGGTTGAGGTCTTTATCTTGAGTGAACGATTCATCAAGGTCGGTGAGGTTTGCATTGACAGAGTAAACGGCTTCAATATCGAGGGTGGCAGAGTATGGGTCGCCGCGGAAAGTGATTGTGCTGCCCGAATTAATGGTGAAATCCTTAATAATAATATCTTGCAGAGTGAAGTTGTAGCTACCGCGGTCGAGGGTGTAGGAGCCCCACATTCTTATATCATTGTCGATAGAATTATAAGCCATGCGCAAGTCGCCGCTGCCATAAGCGCGGATGCGGTCGCCGCCCACAGGGTCCATGACGAGAATCACCTGTGCGTCGGGGGTAATATCCACCTTGAGGTCCATGATATAAGCCGAGGGGGAGTCGGTGTTTTGCGAAATCATCCTGGCCTGATATTCTTTTACGGCGGTGGGGATGTCGTCGACGTGGATTTGCTCGTCGCGCACCTCTTGAGGCGTAACATCATTGAACGTGATGAATGAATATTGCTCGGCCTCGAGTTGGTCTGACAAAACGAATGTAAAGGTTGAGCCGGCAGTGGTGGTCATATCGGCTCCGATTTCGACAATGCCGGGTCGGCCTACAATAGATGCTGAGCCATTGCCGTAGATAGTGCCATACCAATCTTGATTTTGCTTGGAGCTGACGTTGTAGCACATAAATTCTTTGGCATCGGTGACGCGGAAATCGAATACGGGGCTGTGGAAATAATCGTGGTGGAGATACCCGCTGAGCTTGGCGGTGTGATTATTTTCATCGGTGATGGTGATATTGTCAAGGTTGATGCTGCCCGGACGGATATGGATGGAGTCGGTGGCGCCATACCAGGTGTTGGTGAAGTCGATTTTCAGCTTCAAATCCTCGGCGAATACATCGCCTTCCATATCAATATTATGGAATGTGCCAAAGAGGCGAGCTTTGCCGGATACATAGCCTTTCAAATCAGATGCAAAGGCCGACATAAACGGTTTCATGAAGCCAACCTTGATGTGTGTGGCATCGAAATTGAGATCAAGAGATTCGGCAGACGGGAAAATGTCGCCCCAAATGCGAGAATGTTGATTTTCGGGGTTAACGATGTCGGCATCAAGGAAAAATGCTTGACGATCGTTGTCCCAATGGGCCACGATGTCGGCTGTGCCCATAGTGCAATAGTTGTAGCCGATCGACTCAACGTGGAGATTGTCGGTGGTGAGAATCGGCTGCTTGCTGAGGGCTTGCGAAGCCTTGACGGTGCCGGTGGCGATGCCGCCGATAAGCGCATTGTCGATTTCGAGTGTTTCAAAGATCGACTCAAGCTTGATATTTTGCAGATCGACGGTGATAACGTCATCGGGGGACTGCGATGCACGTCCATCAATGGCGATAACCTGCTTGCCGGCCTTAAGGGAGAAATCATCGACCGTAAGGCGGTCGTCACACCATGTAACAATCGAATTATCCATGGCCCAGACATCGTCGCCAAAGTTGATTTCGCCGGGGTTGATATCGGTGATAGCGCATACCTTGCCGTTATCGCCACGCGAAAGCGCAGTGGAGAAATTAATCAAGCCGTTGAGCGGAATTTTGCGGTCGATTTGCCAATCAATAGTGGTGTCGAAGCGGCTATCCGATCCCGAGCATCCCAGCACCACAGTCATGGGACCTTTTTTGGTGGGCATGTGTGTGGAGGCATACATAGTGGCACGATCGTCGGCGGTATCCAACATTGCGCCCAGCACGGTAGAGTCGATAATCTTGTCGCCTTGCTGCAAGTAGGGAGCATCGAGCATAAAGGCCACTTGGCCGTTTTCGCTATCCACGTTTGCGGTAAGTTCGACCGGATAAATGGCAATCACGGGCAGATTGAAGAATCGCGAGAGACCCTCGGCATCGGCCAAAGTGAGGTTGACGTTGAAATTATTCAGGTGGTCGGCGGCAACCTGATTGTGAGCGAGGTCGTCGTGCTGCAAAAGGTCGGGCACGATGTGCGAGGCCATATCGCGCAAAGACGTAGCGAGGGTTGATGGCACGATTTTACCTTCGATTGAGCCGTTGAGCACGTCGGATTCTATGGTAATCGACTGCGGCATGGAAGAGCGATCGGCTGTGACGGCTATATTATGGAGGACATAGCTGTCGCCATCGGCGTTGGCGTAAGTAAGGTCTTTAACCTTGAAATAGCCTTGGGCATCGTCGATAGTGGAACCATATACATTGGCATCGACGTTTGCGCTAAGTTTGTAGCCATCGCGATTATCGGCGAAGCCAAGCGCATTCAGGTCCAAGCAATCAAGTTGGCCCGAGAAGGCAAGATTTGAAGCGGAGCCATCTGTTGATGCGTCAATATCAAGAGCAAACCGCGCATTGGGATCGTCGGAATTGATAGAGGCATTAGCATTGATCTCTTTGCCGGAGCGATCAACCACGCCTTGGAGAGAAACATTTTGATATGAATATCCCTTGAAATCAAAATTAGCAATATCGCCGGCGAAGTCTACACTAAGCTCGTTAGGGGCCACCAGACCGGAGGCATCGACTGCGGCGCTGAGCGAGCCTAAAGCTTCATTGCCGGTGAATGTGGAGAGCACGAAATTAGACAACTGAGTTTCGGCCTCGAAATTAATGGTGCGATAGCGGTCGGGGGTGGTAACAGAACCAATCACAGCTAACGAAGCTGCATCTACGCCGGCTTTAAGGTCGATTTGGGCTTGGCGCATTGTGCCGGAGCCGGTGGCCGAGAGTGCCACGTTGCCCATCTTGCCAATAATGGCAGCAACCGAAGGGTTGAAATTATGAACAATAGAAGCAATTTCAGGGGCCGGCGCAGTGGCTGAGAGGCGCAGCAAATTAAATTCGGCAATGTCAAGCGAGTCTATATCTGTGGCCGAGCCCATTATATCGAGCTCTATGCCGCGCGAATCGCTAATGTTGAGCTTATTGACAATAAATGTACTGCGAGAAGCATCTATATCGAAGTCGGCAGTGACTATGCGATTGATATTAAAGAGCCCGGGGGCGAGCCAATTAAAATCGGCGGGGTCGAGCTTAATCGGTGCGGCCGGCATCAGATGCAATGTGTGCGTTGCAATATATTCAGGGATGGCAGCATATCCATCAATTGCCATTTCGATTGGGCGCAGACTGATATGGGAGTTGCCCATGTCGAGGGCGAACGAGCGGAGGGTGATTTTATCGGGTTCGGCAGCAAAATCGGCGCGAAGTTCGCTGAGGCGAAGACCTGATTTTTCACAAAGCGACATCGACTCAATTTCAAGGTCGACACAATCATTCGAAGCATGACGCAAATAAGCGTGAATGTTGAGGTCGGACACCTCCAAGTGATTTGGGTTAATGCGCTTCAGGCTGTCAGGGAGCGAACGCACATCATAAGTGACGCGGCCGTCGTGAAGAACGAATGTGCCGATTTTCAAATCGAACGGTGTGGGTGGTTTGGTTTTGTCCTTCGGTTGCAGTTTGTCGATAATTGGCTGAATATTGAGCGGCGAATCGGGAGTAGAACGCCAAAGCGACAATGTAGGACCATCAATCACAGCATAATCCACCTCGATGCGACCGGTGCGCAAGAAATGCCAAAGCTCGAATCTGGCAGATAATTTGGCGACAGAGAGGGCCGGTTGGCCGGAGGCCTCAACGCGCACGCCTGTCAGGGCTAATGTGTTGAAAGGATAATAGTTTACGCGGTCGATTTCTACTGTCGTTCCCAGCGTTTCGGAGAGCATATCGCACGCCACCACGCGCAACTTATCTTGTGCCCAAGGTGTTGAGACAATTATATACAAGCCAACGGGCAGCCCGACGACCACCAGCAGCGTTGTCACAACCACTGCACGCAATATTTTACGCACCCTTTGCATACTAAACTACAAAGGTACAAATTTTTCGTCACAGTGCAACGGCTCGAGAGGGGAAAGATTGCGCACTAACTGCCGACTTTGGACGGTTAAGATTGGTTAGGCTTGGAGCCAATCACTGATGGTGCGGGTGGCGGTGGAGAAGTTGATGCCGAGCTTGATGACTTCGCGGCCGTCGGATAAGTAGGGCGTGGTGTAGCCTTTGTCTTCGATCTGACGGAGGGCGACTTCGGCCGACGAGTCGATTTTTATCTCGACGATGTAGATGTATTTGGGCGTCTTAATGGTGACGTCGCAAGCGCCGACGGCGTTGCGCACCTCGGCTAACACCTCGTTGTGCAGCAAGCTAAAGAAGAAATAGAAGAGTATATGGTAGTGTGCCTCGGTTTTCTCAGCGTCGGCCAAGACGTCTTTGTCGCCCTTCATAAACGGAATTGATGCCAACATGGATTTGAATTGGAGCATGGCCCCGTCGACGTTGCCTTTGCGGAGAGCGGCAGATGTGAGCGCCGCAACACTTTCGGCATCGTTTGAGTCGACGTCGGCATACAAAGGAAGCAGATTTTGCAGCAGCCCCACACGAACCTCGGTATTAGGAATGCCTAAAACATAAAGCGATGAATCTCTGTCGTAGCCTTTAATGGTAAGATAACCGGCTTGATATAGCAAGGAAATCGGGCCTGTTTGGGCTTCGATAGGCGACTCGAATTTGCCGGCTGAAATGTATTGAGTTTGCTCTAAATCTTCCAGCTTGAATTTGCCAATCTGCTTATATTTTTTGAGCATGTCAATCAGAGAGCGAGGCGTGCCGCTGCGAAACCAATA
>CAZRCU010000050.1:0-13346 GCA_964598685.1 uncultured Bacteroides sp. | reverse complement strand
CCTGCCCTTCACTGCTAATGTGAAAAATGCTTTAAATCTTAAACATTGGGCTGCTAAATGCGTTTTTGCTCTTGACAAGGGCTTTAAAATGTTGTAATTTTGCACGTACTTTGGGTAGGTGTTGACAACACCTATTCAGCACTCAAAATATACAAGATGACAAGAAAACCCTCGACTAAGATATCGACATTCGGCTCGCAAATCACTTCTATAATAAGCGTAACTTTAGTGCTGCTGATTCTCGGTATCTTGTCTATGACATTGGTGGCGTCGCGCTCGCTTGGCGAGGACATCCGCCGCAATATAGGCTTTATTGTTAAAGCCGCCCCCGAGGCCTCTGATAGTGAGGTAAATGCAATCAAATTGGCGATCAGCGCCACCGGCGCAGTCGACTCGTATGTGTTTTCATCCGCTCAGGATATTATGGCCGAGGAATCGGCTATGATGGGCGAAGACCTCGACTCGCTGCTCACCACAAATCCCTTCGGCGCTGAATTTGATGTGAAGGTGGCTCCCGCCTACGCTAATAGCGACAGCATCAAGACCCTGGCGGCTCGCTTGCAAAAACTTGAAGGCGTAGACGAAATTATCACCGAGACCGCCGTGGTGGATAGCGTAAATTCTGTGTTGAATCGTTTCACTGTGGTGCTGCTGGCAATCGCTGCGGCACTGATGATAATATCCTTTGTACTAATCAACAACACTGTGAGCCTGGCCGTCTACTCGCGCCGCTTTATTATTCACACAATGAAGCTGGTGGGTGCCACCGGCGCATTTATTCGCAAGCCGTTTTTGCTGGCCGGTGTGGGCATCGGCGCTGTGGCTGCCATTGTCACCAATGTGATGCTTGTGGCTTTCAGAGTGTATGGCGCTACGCTTGATGCGATGTTGCCTGTGATGTTGCCGTGGACATCAATGTGGATTATCTTGGTGGGCGAATTAATCGTGGGGCCGCTGATTTGCTTGGTGGCATCGGCTATCGCTACAAACCGCTATTTGCGAGCCGACTACGACGACATGTTTATGAAATAATACGATTATAATGGACAATAACAAAAAAACAGAGCAAAAGCTCAAAAAAGAGGGCTTTGACACTCTGCCTCTTGCACGCAACAATTTTATCATTATGGCTATTGCCGGTGTGATGATTGTGGGCGGATTCTTGTTGATGCTCGGTGGCTCATCGAGCGCTGATGGTTTCAACCCCGATATTTTCAGCACCCGTCGCATTGTGGTGGGTCCGGCAATCACCTTCTTGGGATTTGTGCTTATGGCAGTGGCCGTGTGTGTTTCACCCCGCAAGAAATAATCTACGATGGATATTTTAAATGCATTTATAATGGGACTCGTGCAAGGCCTGGCCGAATTCCTCCCTATCAGTTCTTCAGGCCACCTAAGCATTTGCAGCGAGCTGCTTGGCATGGATATGTCGGGCGCCGAAAGTTTGGAATTCGACGTGTTGCTTCATGTGGCCACCGTGCTCAGCACTATTATTGTGCTCTGGCATGAATTTTTGCCTATCTGCAAATCATTCTTTACATTTAAGCGCGACAATAATTTCGACCTCGCCGTCAAAATCCTGATTTCTTGCGTGCCTGTGGGCATTGTCGGTGTATTCTTTAAGAAACACATCGAGGCTATCTTTGGCAGCGGACTCACTGTGGTGGGTATTTGCCTATGCATCACTGCTCTGCTGTTGGCCTTCTCATATTTCTATCGCACTCGCCCCGCCGACGAGGCCAAGTCCACCTTTAAGCCTCGCGACATCAACTTCCTTGATGCCTTTATTATCGGCTGCGCTCAGGCTGTGGCCGTGCTCCCGGGCCTTTCGCGCTCTGGCACTACTATCGCCACCGGCATCATCAATGGCAATAAGCGCGAGCAAGTGGCACATTTCTCATTCCTTATGGTGATTATCCCTATTTTGGGCGAGGCTTTGCTCGAAATTAAGGATTTCCTCACCGAGCCAACCGAAGTGGCCACCGCAACTATGGGCACCGCACCCATGATTGTGGGCTTCTTCACAGCGCTGATTGTGGGCTGCATCGCCTGCAAGTGGATGATTAATGTGGTGAAAAAAGGTAAATTAATCTGGTTTGCTCTGTATTGCGCAGTCGCAGGCCTCCTATGTATCGTTCTATGAATTTTGTCGACGGTGAAATAATTTGCATTGACAAGCCCCTGGGCTGGACCTCGTTTGACGCCGTGAAACGTGTGCGCGGAGCTATTCTGCGCCGCATGGGTGTCAAAAAGTTTAAGGTGGGCCATGCAGGCACTCTCGATCCTCTGGCCACCGGTGTGATGATTATCTGCACCGGCCGCGCCACCAAGCGAATCGAGGAACTGCAATCGGGTGTCAAAGAGTACATCGCCGACATTGCACTGGGCGCCACCACTCCCTCGTTTGACCTCGAAACCGAGATTGATGCCACCTATCCCACCGAGCATATCACTCGCGAATCCGTAGAAAATGCTTTAAATAAATTTGTGGGCCGAATCGAGCAAGTGCCCCCGGCCTTCTCGGCTTGCAAAATCGCCGGCGAACGCGCCTACGACCTCGCACGCCGCGGCGACGAGCCCAAGCTCAAGGCCAAGGTGCTCGTTATCGACGAAATCGAATTGCTCGACTATTCCCCGACAGCCATCCGCGTCCGCGTGGTGTGCAGCAAGGGCACATATATCCGAGCCTTGGCTCGCGATATTGGCCTGGAACTTAACACCGGCGGCCATCTCACCGCTTTGCGTCGCACTCGCGTGGGCAATTTCACCGAGGCCGACTGTCTCTCTCCCGCGGCCGCAGCAGATATTATTGCCGCTGCCCCACTTGAATTTCCCGAAGATTATCAACAATAAGAATATAAAGGCGTAAAAACAGTTTTTCCCTCGTAAAACGTCCAAAATTCATAAAGCAAAATATAAAGACAATGAAGCTATCACAGTTTAAATTCCGCTTGCCTGAAGAGCTCATAGCGCAAGATCCTCCCGAGAATAGAGATGTGTGCCGTTTGATGGTAGTCGACCGCAATACCGGCGAGATAGAACATCGCGAATTTCGCGACATTTTGTCTTACTATGACGAGGGCGACGTTATGGTGTTCAACGACACTCAAGTGTTCCCCGCATTGCTATATGGCAACAAAGAAAAAACCGGCGCTCGCATCGAGGTGTTCTTGCTGCGTGAGCTGAATGCGGACAACAAGCTGTGGGATGTCCTCGTAGAGCCCGCTCGCAAAATCCGTATCGGCAACAAACTTTATTTTGGCGAAGATGGTGCCATGGTGGCCGAGGTGATTGACAACACCACTTCTCGTGGCCGCACACTCCGCTTCCTCTACGATGGCCCCCACGACGAATTTAAGCAAGCATTGTTCGCTCTGGGCAACACCCCGCTGCCTACTTATATCAAGCGTGAACCCCGCCCCGAAGATGCCGAGGCTTATCAAACACTCTACGCTCGCCGCGAAGGCGCTGTTGTGGCCCCCGGCGTGGGATTGCACTTCTCGCGCGAATTGTTGAAACGCCTTGAAATCCGTGGCGTGGAGCAAGCTTTTATCACTGTGCACAGCGGCCTTGGCACTTTCCGCGAAATCGACGTGGAAGACCTCACCAAACACCGCATGGACTCCGAGCAAATGAACGCTTCGCCCGAACTTATTGCCACCGTGAATGCTGCCAAGGATGCCGGCAAGCAAGTGTGTGCCGTCGGCACATCCGTGCTCCGCGGTATTTCCACTGCTGTCAGCATGGGCGGCCACATGAAGGTGTATGAAGGCTGGACCAACAAATTTATCTTCCCGCCCTACGACTTCACCGTGAGCACCTCGCTGCTCACCGACTTCCACTTGCCCTATTCTACCATGCTGATGATGGTGTCGGCCTTTGGTGGATATGAACATATTATGCACGCTTACGACGTGGCTGTGAAAGAAGGCTACCGATTTGGTTGCTACGGCGACGCCATGCTAATCCGATAAAACTATAATTCCGTATGGCAAAGAAAGTAGTAGAAACGCCGCTGATGAAGCAGTATCTGGAGATGAAACAAAAGCATCCGGATGCAGTGCTACTTTTTAGAGTGGGCGACTTCTATGAAACTTTCTCAGACGACGCCATCACCGCCTCTGAGATTCTCGGTATCACCCTCACTCGCCGTGCCAATGGCGCGGCCCAGCACGTGGAGCTGGCCGGCTTTCCACATCATGCACTCGACACATATCTGCCAAAGCTCGTGAGAGCCGGCAAGCGTGTAGCCATTTGTGAGCAACTCGAGGATCCCAAGAGCACCACGAAACTGGTGAAGCGCGGCATTATTGAACTTGTGACGCCCGGCGTGGCTCTCAACGACAATGTGCTGTCGCATCGCGAAAATAATTTCCTCGCGGCCATAGCCCCCGGCAAGCATGCCGTGGGGGTGGCCTTCTTGGATATTTCCACCGGCGAATATCTCGCTGCCGAGGGCACAGCCGATTATGTGGATAAAATCATTTCCAACATGGCTCCTAAAGAGGTGCTTGTGGAGCGTGGCAAAAAGGCCGATGTGGCCGCCTTGCTCAGCGAGCACTATATGATGACCGACATGGAGGAGTGGATGTTTACCCACGATGCCGCTCAAGAGCGCCTTTTGCGCCAGTTTGGCACAGCCTCGCTCAAGGGCTTTGGCATCCAAGGCATGCCGCAAGCCATCATCGCCGCCGGCGCAATCTTGCATTATCTCGATATTACTCAGCACTCGCGCATCAGCCACATCACCGCCATTTCACGTATCGAGGAGGATCGATACGTGCGCCTCGACCGCTTTACGGTGCGCAATCTCGAATTGGTGGCCCCGCTCGACGAGGGTGGCAAAAGCCTGCTGAATGTTATCGACCGCACCGTCACCCCTATGGGCTCGCGCCTGCTCCATCGCTGGCTGCTGTTCCCCCTAAAGGATGCCAAGCAAATTAATGAGCGCCTGAATGTCGTAGACGCATTCTTCAGAATGGCCGAAGGCCGTGATGCATTATGCGAATTGCTGCATCGTGTGGGCGATTTGGAACGCATCACCACCAAGGTGGCGGCCGACCGTGTCACCCCACGTGAGCTTTTACAGATTCGCAACGCGCTTGCCGCCGTGGAGCCTATCCGACAAATCTGTCTGTCGTCCGACGAGGCTGCACTGCGCGCAATGGGCGACCAACTGAATCCCTGCGCCCCGATTCGCGACCGCATCGCGCGAGAGATTCGCGAAGATTCGCCGGCTGTGGTAAATCGCGGCGAATACATCATGGAGGGCGTCAACGCCGAGCTCGACGAATTGCGCCTAATCGCATATTCCGGCAAGGATTATCTGCTGAAAATCCAGCAGCGCGAGATCCAAGCCACCGGCATCAGCTCGCTCAAAATTGGCTACAACAATGTGTTTGGCTACTATATCGAGGTGACAAACACGCATCGCGACAAGGTGCCGCCCGAATGGATTCGCAAACAGACCCTTGTGAATGCCGAGCGATACATCACTCAAGAGCTCAAGGAATACGAGGATAAGATTCTGTCGGCTCAAGATAAAATCGAAGAGATTCAAAAGCGCCTTTACGGCGAATTGGTGGCTGCCGTGGCCGGATACATCCCATCGTTGCAGCTCAACGCATCGCTGCTGGCCAAGCTGGATGTGCTGTGCGCATTCAATCGTGTGGCAGCCGACTATCACTATTGCCGACCGGTGGTCGACGACTCTTTGGAGCTGAAGCTTGTGGAGGCTCGCCACCCTGTAATCGAGCGCCAATTGCCCGCTGGCGAGCCTTATATCACCAACACTGTGGAGCTCGAAAACGAGTCGACACAAATTATGATGATTACCGGCCCGAATATGTCGGGTAAGTCGGCCTTGCTGCGACAAACCGCGCTAAATGTGATATTGGCGCAAATCGGCTGCTTCGTGGCCGCAGATAGCGCTCATATTGGCGTTGTTGATAAAATCTTTACCCGTGTGGGCGCCTCGGATAACATTTCGCTTGGCGAATCCACATTTATGGTGGAGATGAATGAGGCCGCGTCGATTCTTAACAATCTAAGCCAACGCTCGCTGGTGCTTTTCGACGAACTTGGCCGCGGCACTTCCACCTACGACGGCATCTCAATCGCTTGGGCGATTGTGGAATATATCCACGATTATCACAAGCTGCATCCTAAGACGCTGTTCGCTACCCACTATCACGAGCTCAACGAGATGGAAAAGAACCATCAGCGCATTGTCAATGTGAATGTGTCGGTTAAAGAGATTGATGGCAAGGTGGTATTCTTGCGCAAGCTCGCGCGAGGCGGCTCCGAACACAGTTTTGGTATCCATGTGGCTCGCTTGGCCGGCATGCCGATTTCAATTGTCGACCGTGCAAATCAAGTGCTTCACGCGCTCGAAGAAGCAAATCGCCGCAGCGATGTGCCCGAGGCCGACGTGGCAAAAACAGCGCTGAGCAAGGTGGATGACACCCCGGGCATGCAACTGTCGTTTTTCCAACTCGACGACCCTGTGCTGGCTCAGGTGCGCGACGAAATATTGGGCATAGATATCAATAATCTCACCCCATTGGAAGCTCTCACCAAGCTCAACGATATTCGCAGTATTATTACAGGTAAATTTTAAGATTTGATTCTCTCGAAGAATCGTGCACGGTAGGTGTCGCCCACCGGAATCGACTCTTGTCCGATCATTGCGTGGCAGCGTCCCACCGATGAAATGTGCTTAATTGCCACAATAAACGAGCGATGCACGCGTATGAAATCATTTTCGGGTAGCGCCTGTTCCACAGCTTTAAGGCTCATAAGGGTGAGCACCGGTCGCTCGCGCGAAATGGTGTAGATCTTTACATAATCTTTCAGCCCCTCCACATATAGAATGTCGGAAAAGTCGATTTTGACAAGGCGATAATCGCTGCGCACCATGATGTGCCCGTCGTTTTGCTCGGACACTCCGAAAGCTGCAAGCGCGCGGTCCACGGCTCCGGAAAATTCCTCAAAGCTCACCGGCTTCAGCAAATAATCGAGGGCGTTGACGCGGAATCCCTCGACGGCATAATCGCGAAAGGCTGTGACAAAAATCACACGTGTGGATGAGCCTTCCAATGTGCGTGCAATTTCCATGCCGCTAAGTCCCGGCATTTGAATGTCGAGAAAGGCCACGTCGATGCCACCTTTGGCGAGCGTGGCAAGGGCTTCGGTGGCCGATGTAAAGACACCCGCAAGCTCAAGACGGTCGTGTCGCTCGGCATAGGATTGCAGCAGACGAGCGGCCAGTGGCTCGTCGTCGGCGATTATGCATTTGAGTTGTTTCATTTCAGATTGATTTTTAGGTGGGCATGAAACATATTGTCCGAAATATTGGTGCTGAGCGAGGCGTTGTCGCCATAAATTAGCTCAATGCGGCGTTCAAGATTATTGAGTCCGATGCCGCCGGGCAGCTGCTCGGTGGCCGATGGCTTGGCAATGTAGTTGTGGGTCTCGCACTCCACGCAGCTGTCGTCGGCGGTGATTGAAATTTGGATTGGTTGGTCGGCGCGGCCGGTGTTGCCGTGTTTAAAGGCATTTTCAATCAATGTCATTATCAGCATCGGCGCAATTTCCACTTCGGGGTGCGAAACATTAATGTTGAGTTGGATGGCATCGCCACTCATCCGCAGGCGCATCAGTTCCACATAGTGTTGCACAAATTCCAATTCGCGCGACAATTCCACGCGCTCGGGATTTTCATACACCACATAGCGCAGCAGCCGTGACAGCTCGTGGATAGCTCGTTGAGCCTCGGCTTGGTCAATCTCTATTAGCGCGTAGATTGTGTTGAGGGTGTTGAACAGAAAGTGGGGGTTAAGCTGATTGCGCAGATTTTCAAGCTCGCTTTCGCGCTGTGTGGCGATAAGCTCGCGACGGCTGCGCTCTACCTCGACCCATCGGCTCGACATTTTCAGGGCTACGGCCAGCGACACGGTGAGAATCAGCATCACGATGTCGCGCAAGATAAATGATGCTGATGCAGCAAGCTGTTGAAATTCATTGCGATTCATATCCTCGGGACGCATGCGCATCGCGCCGTGTGGTTGGCCCATCTTTTGAGCATAGTGCATTGCCAATGCACAGCCCACCACAATCACGATGTTCCATGCCACCAACCACCACCAGCGCTTTGAGCGCTTGGTGGTGTAGTCGATGAGGAAAAGATAATTGAAGTAGAACACCAAAATCATGATGCCCGATTTTGAAAATACCATCCATGAGGTGGCCGGTGATTTCTCGGGCATTGCCATGCGCATCAGCATCTCGGGCAAGATGCACAGAATCAGCACCAGCAGCACGTGGATTAGAATTTCTACAAGGCGTCGGCGCCTATCAGAGGTGTGGGGTAGGGTGTCCATGCTTAAAAAAAGTTTTATCTAAATCGCAAAGATAGTAAATTAGTGTGGAAATGCAATATTATTCTATTCCGGCGATTTGGCGAAGGTGCTTGGCCACGAGGGTGTTGTCGTTGAGCGCCTTAAATTTGTCGGCACCAACGCCGACGGCCATCAAAGGCACGGGGTTGCCGCTGTGGCTGGTGGTGGCGAAGCTCACGCCGGCGGCATCGTTTTGCATTTTGAAAACGAGCACGGCAAATGCGTTGAAGTTGGCATAGAGAGTCTCTTGGTCGGCGGAATTGCGCAGCTCAAATGTGGCGTCGAATTTTTCTTTCAAATCGTTCATGCCTTGCTCGCTCACGGGGATGTGGGTGAAGAATCCAAGATTTTCTTCAAGATATTCTTTCATGTCGTCCCATGTGAAGATGCGGCGCGAGCGCAATATCGCTTTGCAATAGTCGCTGAATTCCTCTTTCGACACTTTCTGATATTTGTAAATATCGAGGTTGGCAGCGTATTTCATGGCAGGGTTGGCCAGAATCATGCCGCCTGTGTCGTGATCGGCTGTGACGATAATCAGGGTTTCGTCGGGGTGTTGCTGATAGAAATTATAAGCGATTGCGAGAGATTCGTCGAAATTGATGATTTCCTTTACGGCTGCGCCGCCATCATTGCCATGAAGGGCGTGGTCGATATTGCCGCCTTCCACCATCATAAAGAATTTGTCGGGGGTGTGGCTCATGAGGTGGTCAAGGCAAGTGCGGGTAATCACAGGCAGAGTGAGCACGCCCGGGATTGAATCCACTGTGTAGCCCACATTCCAATTGTGGGTGTCGCGAGGATTGAGCAGGAACACCTTATCTGAATTGATATTCTTGATTTCGTCGGGGCCGTAGATAAGTTGCACGCCGTTTTGGGCCATTACCGATTCCACGTCGGTGGGTTTGCCGTCTTTGTCGGTGATGCCTCGCAGGCCGGCGCCGGCCAGGAAATCATAGCCGCTTTGGGCTGCTTGGATGTCGATGTCGTAAACCATTTTGCGCGAAGGCACGTGTGCATAGAATGCGCCCGGGGTGGCATCGTCGGGGGCGACGCTTGTCACAATGCCCACGCCGTAGCCCATATCTTTGAGCTGACGGGCCACTGAGGTGACGGCCACTGAGTCGGCGTTCATGCCGAGCATGCCGTTGCGAGTCTTTGAGCCTGTTGACAGGGCTGTGCCGGCGGCTGCCGAGTCGGTAATAGGGCTTGAGGCCGAGTAGGTGGTGCACCACGACACCACATCCATATTCAGCATGGTGAGCTGTTGGCCGTGGAGCACGTCGCGGTTGTAGCTTTCGGTGGTCATCACGGGGCCCATGCCCATGCCGTCGCCGATAAAGTAGAATATGTATTTAGGCGCATTTTCGGCAGATGCGCACATCGTGGCCATCATCAAGGCCATCGCTGCCAAGTGTTTTGCTTTCATGTTATGCGTTGGGATTGTTTAGTGTAAGCATTGATGTGATAGTGTCGCGATTATTGGCAAGGCGCGGCACTTTGCGTTGTCCGCCCAGTTTGCCTGTCGAAGCAAGCCAATCGTCGAAAAGACCGCAACGAGCGGTGGTTATAGAGAGCCGGTCAAGGAAAATCCCGCCGGCGCGTTTTGCTTGATAGTCGGAATTGCAGCGTTGCAGTTCTAGGTCGAGCCGGTCGGCAAACGCTTCGATGTTGGCTGGCCTGCGGTTCCATTCAATCAGCCATTGGTGGCGACCGCGGTGGCCGCCGTCGGCATATATCGGGGCGGCGGTGTAATTGGCCACGTCGGCGCCGAGAGCTTTGCAAGTAGCGGCCAGAGCGGTGTCGGCGTTGTGCACCATCAGTTCTTCGCCAAAGGCGTTGATAAAGCTGTGTGTGCGGCCTGCGATGGTGATTCGCAGTGGCTCTACGCTCTCGATTTTTACGGTGTCGCCTATGGCATAGCGCCAAAGTCCGTTGCACGAGCTTATGATTAGCGCGTAGGTGTGGCCCTGCTCAACCTGCCATGGAGCTAAGGCTTGCGGGTGTGGCGTGTCGATTTGGTCGAGCGGCACAAATTCATAGAACACTCCGGCATTGGTGAGAAGCAGCATGGCGCTGCTCTCGCGAGTGTCTTGCACGGCAAAGAAGCCTTCTGAGGCGTTGTAGGTCTCGAGGTAGCGCATCCGTGAGGTGTCGGTGATGGCGGCGTATTGTTCGCGATATGGCGCGAATGAAATTCCGCCGTGGAAAAACACTTCGAGATTAGGCCACACGTCGTGAATGGTGGTGGCGCCGGCCTCGGCGATCACCTGGCGCAGCACGGTGAGAAACCACGACGGCACACCGGAGATGTTTGTGACGTTTTCGTGGAGCGTAGCTTTTACCAATTCAGGCAATTTCTCGCGCCAATCGCTCATCAGAGCCACTTGTCGCGAGGGCACGCGCACAAGCCCTACCAGCGGGTTGAGATTGTCGATTAGGTTTGCCGAGAGGTCGCCCACTTTCACTCCGCGAGGCAGATTGGCCACCTCGTTGGCAAAGCTGCCGCCCAAAATGAAGCCTTTACCGGAGAACATGCGGCTGTCGGGATAGAGGTCGAGATAGTGAGCCACTACCGATGTGCCGCCAAGATAGTGGTTGCGGCGCAGTGAGGCGTTGGTCACCGGGATATATTTGCTTTTGCCGTCGGACGTGCCCGAGGATTGCGCATAGCGCAGGCAACGACCGGGCCACAGCACGTCTTCGGCGCCCATAAGCATCCGCTCGATGTCGGCGCGAAATTCGGGATACGATGCTACGGGCACCGCTTCGGCATATTGCTCGTAGGTGGTGATGCTGTCGAATTTGTGGCGACGGCCAAATTCGGTGTGCGAGGCCTCGTGGAGGAGGCTTCGCAAGATGTGCATCTGTGTGTCGTTGAGTTGTTTTAAAGACCTACGGCCGTTGTCTGCCCGGCTAAGCCCGGCAAATATCGGCCGTAGTAATGGTGTTAGATTTATCATGTCTTTGCTATTTGACAGCCACCTTGATTGGACGGCCGCATTGGTCGGTCTTCACAAAGTAGATGCCTGATTGGAGGTCAATATCCATATTATTGTGGATTTCGGATAGATGCATGATAAGTTTGCCGGATACGTCGTAGATGCAGGCGTTGGATTGCGGAGCGCTGCACACAAATCGCAGGCAGCCTTCAAATCCTTGCACCACGAGGCCTTGTTCAACGCTTACACCGCTGATGCCGGCGTGGTCGACAAATATCACGTTGGACATCGGCGAGCGGTAGCCCAGGCGCACCGATTGAACTGAGTAGGATTCTGAATCGCTCTCGTCGAAATCGTTGATTTGTACGCCCGATTCCTCGGCCAGCACTTCTTCTTGGGTTACGTTGCCGCCGGAATAGCGTGTGCGGGTCACAATCCAATAGTCCACCACGTCGGCGGTGGGTGTGGTCCAGTTGGCGCAATAAGAATCAGAAGTGATATTAGTTGCATTGGTGGCAGTGCAGGCCGATAGGGTTGGCACCTCGAGGCATTGGCCAATGAGCGCGATGCCGCGCGAGCCGCCAAGCATTCCGCCCTCGCTAATGATTAGGCGAGCTTCGTGTTGGCCCACTTCGGTAGGCTTATAAGTGATGCGCAGCCATGTGCCGCCGTCGGCATTTACCAATTGTGCGCTGAGCGATGTAGAGGGAGTGGAGAACATAGAGCGGTTGGTGCCGGTGATTACCAGGTCGAGGGTGCCGGTGAGGTTTTCGCCGCTGAAGAATAGCTGAGATGTAACAGAATTGCCCACAGCCACTTCGCCAAAGTCGAGCGACATGCCTTGTGTGGGGGTGTTGAGCACGGGGTCGCCGGTGGCGGGAGTGTCGGTAGAGCCCGACAGAGTGAATTTTTCGCCCACTTTATTGCCCCAGATGTATTCGGCTAATTCGGGGTGGTCGATAAATGGATTGCGATTATTTTGGATTGCGTAGACAGCCTCGTTGCGGTTGATTTCTTTTTCGCTAACAGGGTCTTCGCGGCTCCATTTCAGCAGCAGGCTCGAGGCCCAGCCGGTGAGGGTGGGGTAGGTGTTTTGCGACACCATATACATATATTTTGATGTCCAAGTGAGATCTTGATAGCAAGTCACCATATAGAAATATGTGCGGGCAAAGTCGCCTTTGTATTCATCGGCGGGTTCAAACACCCATTGGCAGCCGCCACCTTGTCCGGTTACGGGATAGCCCACGGTGGACACGCCGTTGGTGAATTTTGGGGTCTCGGTTTTGCTCACCTCGCCCAGAGGATAGTTGCTCTTGGCCATGTTGGCAGCTTGCTCGGCGGGGTAGAGGTGGTTGAGGTCGACGTAGGCGCTCACGCCGGTAAGTCCGCCCCACCAGCTTTTTGGGAAAGAGTGTTCGCGGTTGAGGCCCGAGAAGCTTGGCGCATATAGAGTGATGTTGGAATACATGTCCCACCACTGACGCGAATTGGGGTGTACGTCGGTTTTTTGGAAATATTGTGGGAGATTGTCGTAGGAAGATACCTGTGTGAAGTTGCGCACGAGGTTGTAGATTGCGGTTTTCAACTCGGCTGAGCTCTTTCCTTCGAGCGAGCGATAGTAGCCGGCGGGGACGCTTGCATAGGTGTAGGCCGACAAGCTAACTGCCACTACTGCCACTAACAATTTTAGGTAATTTTTCATTAGTCGTGAGGATTAATGCAGATAAATTATTTGTGGTACAAAAACCGTTGGCTGTGGGCCTGCGGCGTAGCCTCGGCACAAGTCAAAGTTCTAACTTACAAAGTTAGCAACAATCCGCCATATTTGTCGCATTTGTCTTGGTTAAAAAGAGTAAAGTTTAAGGAAGGATGGGAAGGATGGGAGAAGGAGCCATAAGCACATACGTTTGCCAGTAGGGACACACCATGGTTTGCTCTCAGAGTCAACGTGTAGATATACAGCGTATAGAATTAGGATGTGTTATGGTGAATCGCGTGTCAA
>CAZRCU010000049.1:0-13498 GCA_964598685.1 uncultured Bacteroides sp. | reverse complement strand
TTGGGAACCGAATCGGATAACGAGCCGAAATAGCAACCTAATTTATTTTCTGAAGCATAACCATTTTGATGCATAGCTTCGATATGTTGCCAATGGCCTTTATCGTTTTTCATAGAGAAGCGATAATAGATAGGCAATGTCATAGCAACCTCGCGAGAGATTGAATCGCCCCTTCCAATAAGCCATGAGTGGCATTTTACAACATCGCGATAGTAGAGGGTGTCTGCCTTAGCAACCTTAGTGGAAGTTCTTTTTTTATTTTGTTGTTCAATCACCAACTTCGTACCCTCATTACTATGTGATTGCGGATCAATAATGCGGAATTTTTGCGCAAATACACCGAGAAATAGAGTAAAGCACAATAAAGTAGCTATTAGTCGTTTCATTTTGATACATTTAAGGAGTTATTAAATCGCTGCTGCTCTTCAGTGGTAAGTTTGTAACAATAGGCTCGTTCAGTTTGATATTCCGCTTTGATAAGTTGCGGCACATCCTTTTTAAATACATCAAATGATTGCTTATCATTTGGTCGCAACACCTTTATTACATGATTCCCCTGGCTATAAAGGCTCTCCCAAGCCGATTCAAAGCCTTGCATTGAGGCAGAATATTTCCAATTGTCAATGCCAATAATTCTATCACCATCTTTAAACCCTAATTTATATAGAGCAGAAGCCTTGCTCTTGATATGCAAGTAGGCGACTTTTTGATCTGAGATATTTTTTGAATCAATAAAAGTATAGTAATAATCAGGACGTTGAACTGCTCGAAGGACGTCTTGATTATTTATCTTAAATTGCTCAGGCAAATTATATTTGGAAAACGACATTTTAACGTATCGGTCTGAGTTATTGTATTTAGATGCAGGGTCGACTTGAGCGCTATATTCATCGAATTCATTTGTAATACATTCTGAAATAAGTTCATTTCGTTCATTCACAACTGTGTGCATCTTATAGTAGATATAGCCGTCCATTTCCCATTCTGACGAACGAATGGGATTGCCATCTATGCCCATAGCTCCACGTTCAATCATAGAACCATTTTCATACTTATACATCATCGACTTGCGGATGTTATCATCATTGTCATACACAATCCACGACGTAAGCTTGCCATTTTCATCAAATGTTTCTTTCTTTTTTGGATACGTCAAGGCGCTGTATTCATTGCATGTGTAAACGATTGGGACAACTTTACCATCGGTAAATGTAAAATACTTGGTTATAATTGCCCCACCATCGTGGATTTGCTCGATGTGATGAGCTCGTATTGAATCAGCGTTAATTTTGATATTAATTCTTATATCATTCTTGCCGAAAAATTCGGTTATGGTTTTATTACCGGACACTGTTTTTAATGTCTTTTGATAGGCAATCTTCGCAATTTTATTTTCATTTTCGATGGTTGTTACGTTGCCTTTCACCGATTTGTCATAAAGATAAACTACGCCGTTGCGAGTTTTCAGCAATTCATGCGTAAGCGACTCGTTATCATAAGCCCATTCAGAATGATAAATGGTGTCGATGCCACCCGACCATGGTTCATCACTATTTAATTGAGTTTTTTCAATACTGATAATGTTGTCGCATTCGTCGTAGGCATACTTAATTTTGCCGGCGATATATAGGGTGGATTGTTCATTTAAAACGAGCAATGTCGGGCGGCCAAACTTATCTTTTGTAATCGTCTGATCTACATATTTTGTAGTATCAGCGAGTGACACATAATAACGATTAGTATCTCCGAAACTAACTTCTTTCCATGCATTGATGAAGGAAAGCGCCGGAGTGAAATCACCTGAATTTGACGTGTTGCCATATTCGGTTGTTACAGAGTCGTTACGAGTTGTGGTAATGGTGGTATTGACTTTAGTATTTTGCAATGGCATACCAATCACATCCAGCACAATATCAGTAACACTATTGTCGGTATATGCAAACTTGTGGCCATATATTTGGCAGAGATGTTCATCCTCGGCCGCAGCGCGAATATACTGCGCATCATAATACATATATGAACTTTCACGGCCAATGCTATCCCATGAGAGCTTCATGCGGTCGATGCCCGAGCTTGTCACCTCTTTTGATTGACCGCTTGGCGTGACAAACGACACCCATGCCACGCCATTGGGATTTCGCTGGATATGGAAATATGATAACAAGAATATTGATTTGTTGTCTTTGTCGAAAGCTACCATACGATCAATGAGGCCATCCTCGTTGGCAGAAAAGTGCAATCTGGTTACTCTACACAAATCGCGAGCAAACTTATCTGCTATCGAGTCGGTGTAGCTACGCTCTCCCAAATCAAACAATCTAATACGAGGCCGCGATGGCAACATGCCGTTGGAACTGCAAATTTCTACATCTGTAAAATTTGGGGTGGCATGGCCATGCTTGCTTAGCTTAAAATATATGGGCTCGGTGTTGCGCTGCGCCTTAGTTAATTCTTCATTATTTCCTACAGGCCAACCATTAATAAGATCAATGGATGTGTAATACTTAACAATAAGCATGTCGCTGTTGTAGTACTTCCAGGCCCATACCGCGCCAAATGTAAGCAGAACAAACAAAGCGACAACGACAATGCCATAAATGCGACGACGATTGCGCTTGCGAGCGGCAATGGCCTCGGCCTCGATTTGCTTGCGTTTACGTTTTTCTTCATCAAGCTTGCGCTCTTGTAGGCGCTGCTCCTTATGAGCCTGAACTACAGGGCACAATATATCGTGCACAAACTCTATGCGCAAATCTCCGGCATAATTAAATTGTCGAAGAATTTTAGTTTTATTGCATAAGATGTCGAGCTCGTCTTCAGTGACATGACCTACATTAATAGCATCATAGATGGTGATGTTGTCGCGTCGGCCCTGGCCGTTTAACAGCATATTCTCAAGATACTCAACTGTCTTCGGCGAAATTAATGATATAGAATCGTGATAGAAATCTGATATAATTTCGCCGCCTTTTTCTTCGACCAATTTGGAAGTGATAACGTCGTCGTGATTTGCGTCGTACAGACGATTTAGATACAACGACAATACAGCTGAATCAACCTCTAAATCGCTACGACCGGAGACCTTCTCAATAATAAGTTTTGCTACATCCTCACTGATGAGACCCGGACGCGGGCGCAAGATAATTTGCATAGCCTGCTCATGATTAATGGGTCGCAATCCATAGCGATTTTGCTTTAGTGAAGGGATGGGAGCGGCATAATATTCAAATTCAGACAGAAAATCTTCGCGAATAGTGAAAACGATGTGCACGTCGTTGTCCATGACATATTCGTCTGTCTTACCGGTAGATCCAAAATCGAGGGAAGCTAACAGAGAATCAAAGCTATTATCATTGCTAAGGTCGACCTCGGCTTTATCAGCAAGCTCTTCGACGTTTTCCTTTTGGAGGGCGAGTGGCTTTACATCATTCAAGAAATCGGCCAATTCTGAAAAAAAGTTACGCTTAACACTTTCGTCATCTTGCAATGTGAATATTTCTTCAAATTGGTCGAATATTATAAGGAGCTTGCATCTGGTCTTGCCATCAGCTGCAAGGAATTGGAATCTATGGAAATATTCGTAGATCGACTCGATTGACGGATCTTGACATTTTACTATCTCAACTATATGTCGGGAAATATATTCGGTGCGATCTTCTTCACTTAGTTCTATAGGAGTGCCGTTTTCATCAACGCAAAGCTTCACAATCGCATTTTCAATTGCTCGCTTGATCTGCGTGAGGTAACTATCCTCCATTTTATGAGAAAGACGAATAGTTACAGGCAGATACCCGCTGCGACGTGCAGCCGGTATAATACCGGCATTTAATATAGACGACTTGCCGATACCGCTCTTGCCATATAGCAAAGTGTCGGAATAGTTAATTACACATTGACTGAGATCACGTATATCTTCATCGCGGCCATAAAGCACCTCACCCTCTTGATATGACTGCAACCCGAGCCACGGATTATTTTTCTTATTGGGTTCCATGATTTTAGTCTTGATTCATTTTGTGAATTATTTTATTCACAACACTATCTAAATCTTCATCTTTAGAATAAACGATTGCATTGTGTTGTTGCAGTTTCTCAGGAATAGAAGCCTTATAAAAGTCGAAACCGTTTTCAGCAATAGGGATAATGTATGTTCGGCCCATGCTTACGGCAATTTCAATTGCCAAATCCCATTCATTACGATAAACGTGAGAATCGTTTTTTTCGTTGGTAATATTGTGGGATAAAATCGGGATAAAATATTTTGCCGTGCGAATAGCCTTGCGTATTTCATCCATGAAATTACCACCATCAGTGAGATTATTTTTATCATACCACACTCGCTTACCTTCGGCGGTTAGCTTGGCATATAGAGCTTCGGCCACCTCTTGATCTGAGCGCGAGTAGGATATAAACACATCCATATTCTCAGCCGGGCTGTTAAATTTGCTTTGCTCATTTTCGTCGAGCTTCTTTTTCAGGCGATTTGTTATTTGATCAATAACTTCTGAAGGGCTTTTACGTGTAACGGCTTCGATACGCTCAATAAAATTGGTGAACGAATCTTCGATGTTTTCAGATGCAATCATGCCTTCTTTCATATTATCTTTGTCGCGCATCGAATACCATATAAATCTGAAAAGCCAATCGCTATAGTTATTGCCAAGCATAAGCAAATAGTGGTCTTTCAACGCGCTACAAAGCACATTGGGGCGTTTTGAGTCGGAAAGCCACGACGAACAGAAAGCCAACATATCGCTATCTTTCAAGACATAGTTGGTGCCATCACCAACACGCCCGAACATGTAATAGACGGTAGGTTTACGCAAGTCGGTAACGCTTTTTATATCGTTTATACGGCGGTTTTTAGGGTCATTATCAAATTTGAGCACCTTCAATTCATCGCGCCACACACTGCGCATCACATCTTCAACTATCGGTGTAAAGCTTGTTGTAATAACAAACGGGAATTGGCGAATACTCAGCAGTTTTTTCAGCTGCTCGGATGCCGGGAACTTATTTTTAGCAAACAGAGCATTGATATACATATAAATATCTGTGCTTCTGAATTTGTTTTTATAATCGCTATCGTATGTAAGTTCTGAGAAACTAGCCGGATTGGAAAGAATATTCCAATTCTTAGCAAAGAAATTTATGGTCCACTGATGCAGATTGCAGTTGCCATCAATCAAAAGGTCGGCACCTATAACCGGGATCACCCTACCCTCTATGATTCTATCGACCAATGTATCCCACATTTGCTCGTCGCGGGCTTGATTGATGTCGACTAATCCTGTAAGGTCTGATAATGTTATATCTGTTATATCCATAATGATATATATGGTTGGATTTAGTTGTGGTTGGTATTTAAATTAAGTTCTCCTCAATCGGCGCAATTTAATGCATTGGGCCGGCGACAGCGTTTGGTGCGGAGGCTTGTGCCGAGGTACCGGTGCTTGTAGTTGGGGCGGTGGTTGAGTCGATATGGAAGAGCTTGTTAAGACGAGTGGCCTCTTCTTGGTAGAGAGATGTTGCAACAGGGTCGACAAGTTCCTTCACCCAGTTGTCGTCGATATATGCAGTTTTTATAGCCTTCCAGAGATTTTTACCGAATGAGTCGCCGGGGTTGCGTTTGCTCATCGACTTCCACTCGGTTTTCCAAATATCCTTATTCCACCGCTTATATCCGGGGAGATTTGCAAAGCTGACAGCTTCGCCATTGCCGACGCCTTCTATCTGATAGTATGATGCATTGAGCTGACACGATTCGCTGACCTCCATATTAAGTTTGTATTGGCCTGTGCCCCACACCGGAGTGTCAACAGTGCCGACAAAAGAGCGAGGCACCACAAAGCAATCGCCGGCGATTGACACCGCGCCAAGTGTCTTGCCATCTTTGCCATTGTAGACAAAAGCGCCGTTGCTGTCGAGCATCTCCTTTGAAATTTTGGCAAGAATGGTAAATTCGCCAAGTTGCTGATCGCTCGTGACCATCACCGCCTCATTTATCCAAGAAGAGCTGATTTTCACCTTTATTTGGAACTCAAGATTTGCCAATTGATTAAAGTCGAAAGTTTCATCAGCTTTTCGTCCATTGATATTTGGAATATTGCAATATCTTGGATAGAAAATCAGAGAATCCACGTTAAGCAGGAATTTTGAGTGATTTGCCATGTGGGCAATGCCAAGGCTATCCGTGCGAAGACTGCAAGAGATATAAAACGCGTCGTGGCCGATTTCAACCGGCTCTGATTTCTTAGAGGCGCCATTAGCCGGATGCTGCGCATTATTGGTCTTGGCGCTATCAACAGAGATGTAGTTGCGGCAAGTAAACCCGTTAAACTTCATATTGCGGGGGTCAAGGGCACCATTAGTCGAAGGCAGATAATAGAAATCGTCGATTTGCTCTTCAGAGGACAGATCTCTTGTGTATGTGCATTGTTGTTGCTTGGCTTTGCTCCAACTTTCAAAATTTTTTGAATTCTTCTGCATTTCCGCTACGATTAAATTCACGCCCAAGCTGATAAGATTCGACGAAGCGTTTACGGTGCGCTGCGTGGCGCTGCTTTCAAGCGCGGTGAGGATTGTTTTGCCAAGGCCACGATTGCCGGATCTTCGCGACATTTGGTCAAGCCGCTGATTGAGTTGCAGGATGCCAATGGAATCGCGTTGGTTGTCAACAGAAATTTGAAATTTGTATTGGCCACTAACTTGGGGCTTTTCGCCGGAACGATTTTCCTGAGCAGGGTTTGGATTGTTTTGCGCATTCGATAGCACAACAGTGATGAGCGAAATTACTATGATAGCGAAGCGTTTCATGTTATTATGAAGTTTACAATACGTCAATTAGAATAAAAGCATTAGTATATTGCGGTTGATTAAATTTGAGCTGTTTCTGTTGCAAAGATAATGTTGCTGCTGAAAATCTACAAATTTTCGTTGCATCGGCGTCGACCAGGCTTTTACGGGCAGCCATGAATGCCTGATATATGTCGCGGTTCAAGCCTTGCGATGCCAATATGGAATAGAAACGGCGCATTAGCTCGCATGTTGCCACGTCGTTGACACTCCACAGGCTTAGCAACATTGCGCCTACGCCTGAAGCCTTAAGACCTCGCTGCAAGCCATAAACGCCATCGCCTGTGACATAACCGAGGCCTGTCTGACAAGCAGATAGCACCATCATTTTTACATTACTGAAATCTTGTGTCGACAATTCTTTGGCTGTGATTATGCCGTCGTAGCGCGTTGCATCAAAATTGCTGTTGCGCAGATTCGCGTTTACTCCGGCCATAGCCAAGCCGCTTTCCGACAAACTGTTATCGAAAGTGGGCGGCATTAGATCAGAACTTTGAATGGTGCCCGTGAAAAATCCGTGCGTAGCCAGATGTACAATGTCGGCATATTTAGCGGCATCGCAAAATTGAGCATCGCCGGCATCGGTGCCACGCAATATTTTCAATCTATCAGCGGCAAGCCGCGTGGCGAGCGCTGCGCAAACCGAATCAGTCTCGGCCGCCGTGCCCGGCAGATTTTGGAAATAGCTGCCGCTATGGGCAAGAGCGCGATATGCAGCTTCATCATTTTCTCCATGCTGAGATTCCACAGTGGGCGTAGAAAAATCTATATCGCCACATACAAGGACTTTGTTGATATCAATCTTTGGCGGATTGATTATGCTGCGTGTTGAGCTCAGTCGATGACATTCTTTCAGGCTGTCGGGCATGATATATTCAATAGCCAACACATGCAATAACCCATCCGGAGCAAAATAGACTTTTCTTGCCGACCCAATTGCTTGCATCAATTCGTCGGTCCATATCTTTGAGCCCAATGTGCTATCGTTGTAAAGCTCATTCTTCCACATGGGATAGTCATTGCGAATTGCATCTCCCACATTAATGCCACTTTCTAAAGGAAGATGCTCAAATTCGCTCACATCGGCAATATGTATAAACTTAGGCTTTGGGCAGTTGGCTGTAACAACCAATGCGCCAAGTTGCTTTGCATCGTCTTTGCCATTGTATTGCACAAATTCAATGGCGCAGGCATCGGCCGAGAGCTTGTCGCGAACATTTTGCCACTTATAATTAAGCGTGTTATCTGTAAGATACCCTTTTGCAAACAAGGCCAAATCATACAGCATTTCAGGCGCATAATCTTCCAAACGATAGCAGTCAAAAAGGAAATCGTGCATACTCAGCCAATACTGATCGCGCCGAGCCTCCGACATCGTCGATAGGTTATGAGCTAAATCGCTTTTTAAATATTTTATGTAGGCATCATAACATTTTAGGGCCTTGGCACGATTGTCGGTACCGGTGTAATCATATTGCATCATCAGGATTTTCCCGATGGTGCGTTGAAGCGATTGATTGGTTTTGTAGTCTTCAATTTGTTTTATATCGTCAATTGCTCCGTCAAAGTCGTTTAAACGCGCTTTAATAATGGCCATAGAGCGGAATGCATCAACAGTCAGGCTATAATATCGTTTAAAAAGCGGAATATCCGAGTCTTCAAACATGCCGTTGCGCTGATAAAAATCGCACACAAATTTGCAACGGAGCAAGGCGTTATTATAATCTTTTGCCGCGTAGTATAGGTTAACCTCATCACGATAGAGATCTACTCGCAAGGATTCATCATCGAATCCGGTGCTTTCAAGATTATTAATAACAGAGTCGGCCTGCTGATAAGCGTTTAGAGCCAAATCAAAGCGAGAGTTGTCAAGAGTATATAATAATGTGTTATACGAACCTGTGAGTTTGTAGATGCCCTCTTCTATCAAAAGTCGTTGTTCGGCATCATTCACGCATGATATATAGCGCTTGCCGGCATCACCAATTGTTTCAAGCGATTTTGCCAGATCACTTGTTAGATTTAGAGAATAATAGCACTCGCCCTCGTAGAGCAGATTTTCCAAATATTTGCCATAACTTTTATCGGCTAATGCTTGAGATGCGGCAGCGTTGTATAATTTGGCAGCCTTCAGGTACTCTTTATTATTAAAGAGCTCTTTAGCATCCTCGGAATGGGCCAATATTCCACAGCATAATGCACAAATTAATATTATCAGCTTAATGCGTCTCATCATTTGCGATAATTATGATTTATAACTACAAACGAGGCATTTGACCGGCTATCTTTATTAGTGATTTTCAGCGTGATATTTTCTCCCGGCTTAGGCCCTGCCTTTGAACTAATCACATAATATGTGACGCCGTTTTCATCTTTATCGGGGCGCAAAGCCGCGCCTGAGCCAATGCGCAGCTCTGTGCTATATGCTTGGCCGGCGGAATATGGCACAATAACAAAACATTGCTGACCACTACGCCCTGACAGAGTGTATGTGGCCGTGGCGCCTTTCTTTATACCTTTCTCAAAAAGGGAATATTCAAAGTGAGGATTATCGCCGCTCAACAGCTCTTTGTCGGACGCTTGGACTCGTCGGCCACGCTTCAATTCATTCACTATAACATTCACGCAAAAGCGATTTTGGCCCGCTATCATGCAGTCGTTTTTAGCATCTTGCAGCTCGTCCATCAGCGTGAAATCTTTGATTTGCCCACTTAAAATATCTTGCGACTTATCAATATTTTCAGATGTTTTATTTCGTAGCAAAAGCACTGCCGACAGCAATTTCTGCATCTCAGGCTCGCTATAATTTCGCAAAAACGACTGCGCTGACGCCGACATAATGCTCATTAAAATAATGGCAATTCCAACCACTATGTTGCGAATCTTCTCTATCTTTTCCGGCCAAAGGCGGTCAATTTCAACTACATCAACGGCCTCGGAAATTGTTGGGACTACTCGCTGCGGACGCTGTTTAATTTTCATTTTACCAAGATATTCACGCGCAGTGGTTGCTATTTCTTTCATATGCGGACGCTTACTGCGATCACAATTTAGACACTGAATGAGGAGCCGATTTAAATTGTCGGCATCATCATTGGCAAGAATTGGCAGCGGAGTGTCCTTGGTTTGCGACTTTTCGCCCATACCATTAAAAATCGGAGAGCCGTTGATCAACTCAATCGCTCCGGCGGCCAATAGCCACACATTGCTCGGCTCGTCTATTGCGGCTTGACTTTCGACGACAAAATGCTTGCCATCAACTCGCACCGCTTGTAGCGAGATTTCGCTCATGTCATTGCCGGCTTCAGCCATTTGCAGCGAAACATCGGCAATATATTGCCAGCAAACGGCTATACTGCAATAGCCGCGTAGGGATGATGCATATATTTTATTGCCGTTTTCCATCTTTACTTAATATATTTATGAGTTTGCGTATCTGAGCCGACGGCACACAAAGAGTTCCCTTGTCGGCAATACGAGATGTTATACCAACCACATCATTGGAATGATGCAGCGACGACTTTCTCAAAATAAATACAGGTCCACCCGACAATCCTTTATTAAATTCAGCATTGCAAGTGAAACAATCATATTTATTATGTGAATTATAGTCAAATAGTCGGCCACTCTGATATTTCACATCGGTGGCGGCTTTCTCTCCTTGCGGATAGCCAAAGCCATACAATGTTGCGTCGGGAGGCAATGGCGCTGTGCAATCATCAAGATGTATAGTGCCCGGGGCATCCCATTTCATCACTGCCACATCGCCAAGCTCGGCTCGGCGATTCTCATATTTGCTAACGACGCTACGCCACAAATATGGGTGCGCGATAGTGCCGTATTCATAGATTAAGTCGTTGCTCTTATCAATCAAGAAATCTTTGGAGCTGAATGTTTTGGCCGGTGCACTATCATTTGAAATGATTGTCACTTTGCTAATTAGCGTGAGCGTGGTATCACTTTCCGCCTCAATAGCATATCGGACGGCTTTCGAGTCGATTTCAGAATAATTAGTCTTTAATTCGTCCTCTTCGGCAAGCCAAAATTCCACGCAATGGCGAGCAGTCACAAAATAGCCGTCATCGGTGACAAAGCCTGTGCCAACATGCTTTTGGCCAAGGCTTATCGTGTCGATCGGCTGATTATTTTTCAACACAATCAGAGAATCTGCTCTGACCCTATAGATGTCGGCTGTTTCTGCCTCAAACGTTGAGTAAACATCTAAGTCAATATTAGCCATATAATATATCACCGCACATAGGGCCAATGCAATAACAGTTATTATACTCCAAAGCCAATAAGATGCTCCACCTGTTACATAACTTGCGCGTGGTGTGCCATCAGCCACAGAAAATTCAACCAGCGTGTTGTCGAATGCGATTCGATCTCCATCGCTGAGCTTAGCAATAAGATCCAGCGCGCTTCCGTTAACAGTGACGTCAGCATCAGGCTCTTGCCTAATAATCGACCACCCTTCGGCCTCTCGCACAATCACAGCATAGCAACAATCTGCATATTCAGGATGATGAGGCAGCGTTAGCTCACATTCAGGAGTCTGTCCGATATACAAAGTCTTTTCAACACAATTCAGAATATCGCCATGCTTGTGTAGCGCATCGGTTTTGCGAAATCTCAATGCATAATATTTGTTGTCAGTAAACATTACTCTCTGATTTTGTGATTATACGAGTAGACGATTAACGGCATACTGCGCACTATGGCGATATCATATCGCACCACCGACTTGCCGCTTTGATCTACGCCTAAATCTTTAAAATTGCGCAAATTATCATGTCGGCCCAATCGTTTGAAATAGGCTCGCTTATTGATATCTTCCAGTATTTCATTATTATCACGATCGGTAGTGGGTTCAAAGCCAAGAATTAGTTCCTCGACACTCCACCGATTATGCTCTGCCTCGGCAAGAATTTCCACATCCTTATCACTGATGGCGTATAAATTATTGCATTTGTCAGGTTCTATCCCGATAGAGCGCAGTTTTGTGGGAATAGAAAATGCCATATAGATATTCGACCATCGTTTTTGAGTGTTTAGCTCCGGATCCCCGGCGCCATCATTGCGGTTCCAAAGTCGCAATAGCTCCTTCTCGTCGGGCATATCGGTAGCAACAACCATGGGCGTCTGGCCATTATTCATTTCATCCGCGGTAGATTCTCGCATATTATTATATGCGAAATTCACCAATTGAGCCATTCTAATAAGCGATTGGAAGTCGTCGAAATTCTCGCCGTCGCAACCAAAGGCATTGATATTTTCAAATCTACCTAATTGGTGCAACAAGCATAATGCATCGCTATTCTCCGACTTAATAAAAATTTGGAAATATTTGCCGACGGCTGAATTTGATAGATTTATTGCGTTGGTCAGGTTGGCGCTTTCATCAACGTCGCAAAACACAAATGTTGTGAGTTGTGATTCATCTTTAGCCCATTTTTCAAACTTGTAGTTTAACGCATCGCTTGATTTAGCACACGCCACAAATTCCCAATCCACATCCACAAAATCGCGTCGTGAGCCGGCATATTTTGGAGCAAAAGTCTTTACGTCTATGTCCTTATCCTCCATTTTCACTTCTCTGCAATAGCTATGTGACAGCAAATTTTTATTGCGTCGGCGAAAATCGTCGAAATCCGACATGCTATCACTCACCATAGTGATGCGAGTGCACAATGCATTATCTCTGCTATAATTGGGATAGTGGGCAATTAGTGCAGCATGAATTGCAATACTCTCAGAGTAGGCATTGTGCCCTACCAACACTAAGTGTATCGTTTTATCATCGTTTACGTTGATAGGCTCAAAATCGAGTCGATACCGGCTATTTGGCAGTATCCCTAACAATGAGATTGCCGACAAATCGCTGAAGCTATATGCATATAGCTCAATATTGTCTTTCATCCAACCCTCTAAAGGCGTTCGACGCAACGTATCCACCACGCTTTGATTATGCAAAACCACATGTATGCGCAATCGTTCACCGTTATGATCGGCCGATTTATATGCCTTGCCGATGGTTTCGATCTGCTTTATAGCCAAATTGTCAGCATCGGAATCGCAAGAACCTGTGGCTCGAATCACAATATCATTCTCCATAGTCGTCAGAATTAATCAATGTCTAATCATTGATTATTAAGCTAATTATGTAAAGATTTATCCGGGTATCCGCTATTAGCCAACGCGATAGACAAGTTGCGCGTCCGCCTATCAAACCAACAGACGATTTCACGATTAATAGGATTAGATATAGCATCTATCACAATCATAGAGCAATAGCGATTTATTCCCACAAATGTAAGCAAAATCTCAATAGCAAGCAATTATTTGCTAATTTATTTACACAAATAATTACCAACTGTAATGACTGTAATGACGTGGGCCGCATCAAAACGCCTCACACTTTATCACAGCCGTAATTATTACCACGGTGACAAAGTTGATGCAATTATTCAAGCCTGACACATATCTATTTTTGTCGGGAGCCGCCTTTGTCGCCGCCGCTAATCCGTCTAAGATGCATAAACCAATTGTAATTTGCTTATGACAAAGACATCCATCAAACTCAAATTTCGTTCCTCATCGGTCGCTGACCGAGAGGGAACGCTCTATTTCCAGATAATTCACG
>CAZRCU010000048.1:0-13511 GCA_964598685.1 uncultured Bacteroides sp. | reverse complement strand
GTAAAAAGGCAGCGCGGGTGCGCTGCCTTCAAAATTTGTCAAACAAAAAGTGTGTGTATTATAGTTATTGACAAAGATTGTCGATGGTGTCGATTTCGAGGGAGGTTGCGCCGGCGTCGGTGCCGCTAAGGTATGCGACGCGGTCGTTGTGGTTCATAATCCCTTCAGCTACGATGCTGCGGAGTGCAGTTACAGGGTGACGGCCTTCGCCTTGTGTCGGAGGGAAGTAGACGGTTGTGACGCCGTAGCTGAGGGCGAGCCAATGCTTCACTTGGAGGTTGCGGCAGATAGCGATTGTGGGGTTGCTGCCGCGGAATGATGCAATGAATCGAGCCGAGGTGCCGCGATAAGCGTCGGTGACGATTGCTTTGGTGCCTACGGTTTGCTCTGAAAGCACAGCTTGGCGCGATAGGAACGAAGCCACGCCGGCGTCGGCCAACGGCGGAATGTCGATGCGGCTGCGCGACGAACGTTCGGTTTCGAGGGCGATTCGGGCCATTGTTTCAACGGCTTCAACGGGATAGTTGCCCGAGGCGGTTTCGCCTGAGAGCATAACGGCATCGGCACGTTGGAAAACGGCGTTGGCCACGTCGCTTACTTCGGCGCGAGTTGGGCGCGGATGCTGAATCATTGAGTGGAGCATCTGGGTGGCCACAATCACGGGCTTGTGAGCGGCGATACATTTGTTGATCATCATCACCTGAATGCCGGGGATGCGCTCGGCAGCAACTTCGATGCCGAGGTCGCCGCGTGCGATCATAATGCCGTATGATTCTTTGAGGATTTCGTCGAAGTTGTCGACACCCTCTTGGTCCTCGATTTTTGAGATGATTTTAATGTTGGAGTTGTTGCTGTCGATAATTTCTTGGACAGCTTGCACATCGGCGGCGGTGCGCACAAAAGAGTGTGCAATGAAGTCGAAGCCGAGCTTGCAGGCAGTCGAGATATTTTCTTTGTCGCGTTGGCTCACGGCAGGGAGGTGCAGGCGAACGCCCGGAAGGTTGACGCTCTTGCGAGAACCGAGTTTGCCGGGGTTTTCTGCAACGGCGCTGATTTGGTCGCCGTCTACGGCAGTGATTTTGAATGATAGTTCGCCGTCGTCGATGAGCATGCGAGCACCGGCATAGACATCGTTGGCTATTCCGGCGTAGTTCACATAGATGTTGGTGTGTGATGTGGCTTTGTCGGGATCGCCGGCGATAATAACTTTGTCGCCTGCTTCAAACATGATCGGTTGGTCGTCGACATTGGCTGTGGTGCGCACTTCGGGGCCCTTAGTGTCGAGCATTAGGGCCAGGTCGTCGGATGCACGGCGTGTGTGATCGGCAATCATAGCGATACCATCGGCATCGAGGTGAGCCGAGTTGATTCTAACTACATTCATGCCGGCGCGTGCCAGCTTTACTAAAAAGTCGACTTCACAACGACGGTCGGAAATCGTAGCAACAATCTTGGTAAATTTTTTCATCATCTAAATATAACTGCGCGGAAGATAAAGGAGTTCAATGCTTGCGTAATTCCCAGAATGCAACAGCGGCAGCGGCAGCTACGTTGAGCGAGTCGACACCGTGCGACATTGGGATACGCACCACCATATCGGCGTTGGAGATAACGTCGTTGGCCAAGCCATCGCCCTCGGTGCCCATGATTATGGCCAGGCGAGCGGCGTCTTTTAGTTGAGGTGCGTCGAGTGATAGTGAATCATCTCTTAGGGCCATTGCAGCAGTCTTGAATCCATATTGGTTGAGTGTTTGTATAGGTTGTTGTAGCCATCCCCAAGGCACCAGGAACACGGATCCCATCGACACTCGGATAGAGCGGCGATTTAGAGGGTCGCACGACGAAGGTGTGAGGAGCACACCGTCGATGCCCAGAGCGGCAGCCGAGCGGAATATGGCGCCGATGTTGGTGGTGTCAGAGACGCCATCAATAACGACGATGCGCGATGCATCGCGGCAAATTTCGGCCACGGATGGCTGCACGGGACGTCGCATGGCACATAGCACTCCGCGTGTGAGCGTATAGCCGGTGAGCTGTGCCAGCAGCTCGCGATTCCCGGTGTAAACAGGTATGTCGCCGCAACGGGATATGATGTTGGCCGCATCGCCGGTGATGTGTCGTGCTTCGCATAGCAAAGCCACCGGTTGGTATCCGGCGTCGAGGGCTGTAGAAATCACCTTGGGGCTTTCTGCTATGAAAATCCCTTGGTCGGGATTCAGACGATTTCGCAAACTGCGCTCGGTGAGCGCGGCGAACATTTCTATTCCCGGATGGCTGAGGGAGGTGATTTCAACAATTGACATGACCTAAAATTTTGTGCAAAGTTACTGAAAATTTCGCTATTTTTCAGCATAGTAGGGCCCTGTTGGGGCGTTTTATTGCGTTAATAATGCCGATTTAAACGTTAAAAAGCTTGTGTATCAACATTCTGGTAAATAAAAACACCGGCCGTGGTGGCCGGTGTTTTCTACGATAATAATCGTAATTTATCAATGTAAATCAGCTTATTTTACGATTACCTTGGTGGCTTTGCCGTTGATTGTAACGATATAGATGCCGGTCGACATCGGAATCACATTGTGGCCGGTGAGCTTGTAGGCGCCCATAGAGATGCCGGCAGGAGTGATAATTGATGCCGTGAGGCCTTCGCCGCCATCAATGGTGATGGCTTGTGCGGCGGTGGCAACCTTCACGTGTTCGGCGGCAGCATCGGTGATGCCTACTTGGCCGATTACTACCGAACGTTCAACGGTGTAGTCGTTGGCGTGGTTGGTGTCGAGAGCCGAGTAGATATGGCCTTGGAAGGTGTAGGTCTGGTTGAGGTCGCTTTGCTCGGGCGTGAGACCGAATGTAAAGATCATTTCACTGCCGGCTTCAATAGGCTCGTCGGTGAAGTCTTGGCTGATGGCCACTTGACCGTTCACAAGGAGCTGGATAGTGTAGTCGCTGATGGTGTTTGCACCATTGTTGAATACGGTGACCGAAATAGATGCTTTCTCATCGGGGAACATGTCGGGCACATCAATGTCAGAAGCTTCGAGGTCGTAGTCGGGAGCCTCGGTGTTGTTGGTGATCGCGATCTTGTCGATGTGGACGTTGTAGCCGCGAGCCGAGGTGACACGGAACGAGATCATGCTCTGCTCAAGGCAGTGGCGGTGAGGAATCTCAATGCGTTGCTCTTCCCAGCCGTCGACAGTGCTCTTCAGCGGGATAGTGGCGAGTGTTTCAAATTCGCCGTCGTTGTGAGAAATTTCCACGGTGAGCTCTTCGCCGGCATCGTAGGTGGTGCGATACATTTGGAATGTGAGCACGGGGCGCTCGGCATTGTACAGGTCGATGCGAGGCGATGTGAGACGCTCGGTGTCGCCCGAAGCAAGGTCGAATGCAAGGAATGTGGCCATGCCGCCATCACCGTCGGCCGGGCTTGCAGTGGGATAGATGCCGGTGGATTGCACTGTCCAGTGTGTAGATGTGTGGCCGGTGATGCGCGACAACACCCAGGGAAGGTTGTCGAATACAAAACCTTCAACTTCGTCGTCGTAGGGGAAGCCTTCGCTGAAAGGAACGGTGTAGTCGGGACCAATCAAGATGAATGGGCTCAAGGCCGAGTCGGAGGTCTTGGTTCCGCCATAGATAGCTTCAACCTGATAGTAGCACATTACTTGGCCGCTGGCGTCTTTGTAGTAGCTGTCGGTGGCAGTGGTGGCCGACGAGCCTTCAGAGATTACGGTGCCATCGTTGCGACGCACATAGTAGGTGAGCTTCGACGGGTCGAGGTCGGCACCGCTAACGCCCTTAGTCGGAGCGGTCCAGGTGATTACGGCTTCTTCGTCGACATTCTTGGCAACAAGATTGGTGACAGCGAGCGGGGTGTCGAGGCCAACATATGTGTTGATAGATGCTTCGATGCCTTGGCCGGCTGTGTTGTAGCATATTACGCGATAGGTAAGAGTTCCTTCGGGAGCGTCGGTGTCTTGCCAGGTGATAGACTTGCCGATGCCGGGGTTCTCAATCGTGGCGAGTGGCGCAATTGATTCACCGCGGAAGATCGACACTGATTTAATTTCGTTGAGCACGGCACCCGAATAGGTGGTAGTAGGTGTGGTGAACGAAAGTGTCACAACGCTTAATCCGTCGGGGTCGGGAGTAGCGGTGAGGTTTGTTACGGCCGAGGGTACGTCGGATGTGGCGGTTGCGGTGATTTCAATGTCGTCGAGCAGCAGACGATAGGAGTTGGCCGAGCTGATGCAGTGGAAACTGATGTAGGATACGCCGTCTTGAGCCACGGTGAATGGTACGGAGTATTGCACGTATGATTCGCTGTCGGTCTCGGTGGAGCGCAAGATGTTGGTGGTCTGAGCCTCAACAGATGCAGCGCTGCCGATTGTCACTTCAAAACGTTCGGGATAGTCTGAGTCGAACACGCGAGCTTTGAATCGCAGCTGATATGCGTTGCTCTTGTTAAATTCGATAGGAGGCAGGATTAGCCAGTCGTCGCATTGCTCGGTCGAGTTGTAGCGAGTCCACACGATGTCTTGAGCATCGGTGTTGTAGGGGGTGAGGTGCTTGTATTCCCACGAGTAGCCGTCGCCGTCGCCGTCAATGATGGTGAACCCAAGCAGGCTCTCGGCATCATTAAATTGATTGATGTAGGGCACTTCAAAAGTGCTGCCGGTGAACACGCTGTTGGATGTGGCTGTGCCGCCTTCGCCTTGAGCGCTGCTCGAGGTTACGGTGTAATAGTAGTTGGCAATGCCGGCAGGCAGATTTTCAGTGAACGATGTGCCGGTGTAGCCGGTTGAGCATACATTGCCGCCCGGGTAGCGCACAATCTTGTATTTCAGAGACGATGCATCAATTTGGCCGCCGTTAAGACCTGTGGATGGAGCATCCCAGGTGAGAGTGGCGCAATTGTCGGTGATAGCCAAGTTGAGGTTTTGGGGAGCGCCCGGCACGTCGTTGCCGGCAAAGTGGCGAACGGTGGTCTTGGGGCCTGCGCCGGCGCTGTTTTGAGCGAAAGCCACGATTGAGTGGTCGCCGTCGCCGAGCGACATTTCATAGCTGACAGCTTGGCCGGCAGTGGCGGTGGTGTGCACCTTTTCAACGCCGTCGGCATAGACATACACGTCGAGAGAGCCGCTGAGCGAGGTACCGTCGAATGCCTTTGTAGGCAGAGTGAAGCTGACGCGAGACGATGTGCCGTCGTAGGCGGTTGAGAAGTTGCTTAGAGCGGCAGGGGCGTTGAGGCCCTTAATATCATCCTCGATGAAGAGGCAAGAAAATTCCTCGTTGTTGGCAAAGCGGCCCACGAGATTTGCCTTGCCGGTCGATGTGTCGATGGTATAGAGCAAGCCCTCGTCGTTGGTGTTTTGGGCAGCCCAGTAAATTTGGTTGGTGGCAGGGTCGACGCATGCACTCTGCACGTATTTAGGATTGACACCGGTGGCGCCGATTTCTACATACGAGCCATCGGTCTTGTCGAATTTGTAGAGGATGCCGTCGGTGAGGCTCACACCATAGATTTCGCCGAAATTATTGGCAGCGAGGCAGGCGAGCTCGGGGATTGTTGAGAGTTCGGTGGTGGCGCCTGTGAGCGGGTCGACAGTGGCAAAACGATTATATGTGCCGTCATAGTTGCCCCATACAGCGGCATAGATCTTGCCGTTGGTGCTGTCATAGGTCATGTCGGATGCAATCGTGTTGTCGATTTCAGAGAGAATAGGCTCCACTTCGTAGTACCATTCGTCGGTGTTAACTACGGTGTAGTAGTTGTAGAACGTGCCGGCGTCGCTATCCATGAAGTATAGGCGGTAATGGATTTTGCGGTCGCTGTAGCAGCCGCCGCCGTTAATCATAAGCTCGGCATTAAGGCACATGCCGGTGGGATTTATCACCGAACCGGCCTTGAGCTGATAGACACCATAAGGTGTTGAATCGTCGTCGCCGAGATCGGCCCATGCGTCGGAATAGAGCATAGCACCATACAGAGTGGGGAGTGTGCCTGATGCGCGTTTAGACGATTTTACACTGAAGCTTTCATTAGCTTTGTTGAGCGTGCCAACTTCCACCGGTGCGGGCGTGCGTTTCGGGAGCTTGCGCACCGAGCGATTGGTTGGCATTTTCGCACGAACGGGGCTTTCTGTGATTTGAGCAGTGGCCTGCGCCCCTGCCAACACCAATGCAGCGATGGCTGCGATTGTTGCTTTAAACGATAATTTACCCATTGTGTTGATAATGTGTTATTTGATTAGGATTTTTGTTGTTTTCTCTGAAGTGGAAAGTATATAAATGCCCGGGAGCAGAGTGTGCTCGCCGCGGCCCGAGGCGATTGTGCGACCGGCAAGGTCGGCGATGTTGCCATCGCAGTGCAGTGTGATCACACGGCCTGATATTTCGTAGGAATCGACCGCCATGTCGGCCACGAATCCGCTATTGCCTGTGGTGGCGTGTGCCACGGCCGATGGTAAAGATTCATCGAGAGTGTTGGCACCCCGAAGGCTTACATAGTATTCTGTGTTGTCGGTGAGACCGGTGGCGCGATACGTGGTGGCGTTGCCAATGTTGAGGTTGTGCACCACATAGTCTTCTACCGTTGCATTGCCGTAGGCCACGGTTACATCGTCCACCATGATTGTGCCCACAGCATCGGTGCGAGTGATGCGCAGCGCGGTGTAGCCGGCAAGTTTGGCGCCGTCGAGCTGATATGTGGCGGCGGTGGTCGAGGCCACTACATTGTCGATTTTCTCCCATTTGCCGTCTTTCAATCCGGAAATCTCGAGCGATGAATTATCGGCTATATTGCGGCCGCGGAGCCACATTGAGAATTTGAGCGGAGTGGCGCTGAATTTGGGCGTTTCGATGTACTCGGCATTATTGGCGAATACGATAGAAGGGGCAGCCTCGCCGTAATAGCCGTTGACGCGGAATGTTGAACCGCAAGTGGTGGCCCATCCGTCGGGCAGGGTGAGGCCGTTGTCAAAGTTGGCAATGTCGCCCTGCGCATCGCCTTCGCCCAAGCTCCAAATGTCGATAATGTAGCTTTCGGCGCCGGATATTTCATTCCAGCTTACCAGAAATGATGATGGAGTGACCTCGCTGATTGTGGGTGCATCGGGCTGCGTGAAGGAGAGTCCCGGCACATCGGTGGTGACTTCTACCGCGGCCGATTCGCGGCTGAGCGAGGCGCCGGCTACGGCTGCGAGGCTCACACTGTAGGCTGATACCGGGCTGAGGTCTGACACCGTCACTGAGGTGGCGTCGGTGGCATAGTTGCACCAGTTCCCAACGGGACGGCCATCTATGTCGCAGATCGTTATGAGATAGCCTGTGGCACCATCCACGGCATTCCATTTCACGGTGAATCCTTTATCGCGGATGTCTGAAACTTGCACAGTGGGGGCTGATAGCTCCTTGCCGCCACCGTTGATGGTGAAGGTGGCATAGTCGCCGCCCACCGATGTGATATTGATGGTGGTGTTTACCTTGTCGGAACCATAAACTGCAAAGCCGGGCGACGAAGTGGCCGTTAGCGTAGCAGCGCCTTGGAATGCTACGGCCGCGCGGTCGTAGTCGTCGGTGCGGCCATCGGCCGAAACCAAGCAGACACGCTGGCGATTGGCATTGTTGTTGACGCTGTTACCGTCCCACGCCGATTTATTATAGTCGATGTGCCACACCAACACGCCGGCTCCCGGAATCGACGCATCCCAGCCCACTTTCGGGCGATATTCAATTAGAAAATATTCGTCGGGGTTGGCTGTGGAGACTCGGTAGGCGCGATTTTCTGAAATAGAGGGAAGTGCCACGGCAGCATCGCCCTCGGCCTCGGTGGGCGTCATCCAGCCCATGAACGAGCGCTCATATGCGGTGTAGGCGGCCGGGGTGTGGCCGTCGTTGTTGTAGGAGCCGCGATCCATCAAAGTCCAATAGAGTGGGGTGGCAATATCCGAGCCGTCGGTGGCGTAGAGGTCGGGAAAGCCGAGCACGTGTGTAAACTCGTGGCAGAATGTGCCGATACCGGTGAGATATTTGCCGTAGCCGTTGAGGAGTTCGTTGGAGCAGCTATAGGGGTTGATTGCAATGCCGTCGAGGGTGAGCGTGGCGCTGTGATAGGCGAGGGTGGAGGAGTGGGGCCACACTGTGGTGGCGCTGCCGCCGTCGTTTTCACCATAGCCCGCATAATAGATATAGACTATATCGGCCACACCGTCGCCGTCGTTGTCATAGTTGGAAAAGTCGATTTCATCGTCGAGCATGGTGCAGGCTTCTATCACCATACGATATGCTTCGGCATCGTTGCCATAGTCGTCGTTGGTGCCGTAGTCGGCCACTTTACCTGACAATGTTACGGGGCCGTAGACATCAAATTGCGGGGTAAATTTCCCGCATGAATTGTCGGCGAAATAGTCGGCGGCGCTGCCCGTGGATTTATATTCTGAATACCCCGGCTGATTCATCATGTTTTTGAAGTTGTCGGCCGGAAACGAAAATGATTTATCCGAGAATTGCACCAGAATCACCGGCACGTGGGGCGAGCCGGTGGATGGAAATGTGGTGCGCGAGCCTACGCGAGCCGCCGACCGCTGTGCTGCGGCGCGCTTGGCGCGAGATGCCGTCTCGCCGGCGTTAATGGCTGTGAAGCCGCCGTCGCCCGATGCAATAAAGCGGTTTCCGCTATGATCTATATAATAGTGGAAAAATTCATCGCCTTGGGCAGATAGTTCGATAGTCGAGCCGTCGGGATTGGCATATGTGTGCCAATTCCCTCGAGCGGGAATGGCATTGATGTTAGCGGTAGTTGTTAGGAGCGAAATGGCTATAGCAAGAGTGCGTATCAGTTGGTTCATAGAAGCGGAATAAACAGTTGCTGCAAATACAGTATGTAGCTTGTGCAAATTTGCGAATAAAATTTGCATAACAGCGGTTTTTATCCCACAAAAAATGTTAAAGGCGTTGTATTTTGGCCAAATTGCCAATAAATGGCTTAATTCTGCGGCTGCTTGCTACCGAGGGCGAATGTGCGCCAACGCTGAATCATCTCGGCCATGTCGGCCGGGATCGGGGCTGAGAAGTCCATTTCTTGGCCGGTGGCCGGATGTCTGAAGCCGAGAGTGCGCGCATGGAGGGCTTGGCGTGGGCATGCATCCATGCAGCCTTTTACAAAGGCCTTGTAGGAAGCCGACGGCACACCGCGCAGGATTTGGTCGCCGCCATAGCGGGCGTCGTTGAACAGCGGGTGTCCGATATGCCGCATATGCACACGGATTTGGTGGGTGCGGCCGGTCTCGAGGACGCATTTCACCACCGACACGTGGCCAAGCTGCTCTATTGTAGAATAGTGAGTGACGGCATGCTTGCCCATGCTGCCGTCGGGAAATACGGCCATTTGCAGGCGGTCGCGCAGAGAGCGGCCGATATTGCCCTCGATGCGGCCTGATGCCGGCTCGGGGCGGCCCCACACCACGGCCACATATTCGCGGCGTGTGGTCTTGTTGAAAAATTGGCGGCCAAGATCGGTCTTGGCGTCGGGAGTCTTAGCCACTACGAGCAAGCCTGATGTGTCTTTGTCGATACGGTGGACGAGTCCCATGCGTGGATCTTTTACGTCGTAGTCGGGATTGTTGCGGAAGTGCCATGCAAGGGCATTGACCAGTGTGCCGGTGTAGTTGCCGTGGCCCGGGTGCACCACCAATCCGGCGGGCTTATTCACCACCAGCACCTCATTGTCTTCATACACGATGTCGAGTGGAATATCCTCGGCCACTACTTCAAATTCATAGCGAGGGCGATCCATCACCACTTGCACCACATCGAGCGGTTTTACGCGATAATTGCTCTTTACCACCTTGCCATTGACGATGATGCAGCCGGCGTCGGCGGCTTGCTGCACACGATTGCGCGATGATTTTTCGAGACGGGCCACGAGAAATTTGTCTACGCGCAGCAACGCCTGGCCTTTGTCGGCCACGAAGCGAAAGTGCTCGTAGAGCTCGCGCTCATTGTCGCCGTCGATAATCACCACTTGCGGGGTGTCGTCGAGGGCATCGTCTCTCAGCAGATCATCGTCGTTGGTCATGACTACTCTTCGGTGTAGGTGGAATATCCGCTTAGCTCGTCTTCGATGGCCTGTTCGGCGCTTGTGTCGTCGGTAGATTCGTCGGTGGACTCTTCTTCCGGTTGGCCGGCAATACCCACTTCGAGCACCACTGTGGCATCAACGGGCAGCACCGAGCCAACGCCCAGCGGACGGCCATCGGCATGCGCGCCCTCCACAAGGTCGGGGTATTCCGATACTACGCGGACAAAGCGGATGCTGGTGATGCCGAGCGCGTTGAGATATGATACGGCCTGGCGCGACGACACACCGGTGATAGGCATTGAAATTGTGACGTGCTTGGGCGAAAATGCTGTGATTGTGACGTAGACGCTGCGGCCGGCTTTTACCACCGAACCTGCTTTAGGCCACGATTCCACCACGGTGCCGGGGGCTACTGATGTGTCGTAGATAGAGTCGGAAATCTCGATGTCAATGTCGCTGGCGTGCAACACTCGTGCGGCTTCGTCGTAGGACAAACCTTTCACTTCGGGCACGGTGGCGTTGTCGCCGTGGTGAGTCCAAAAGTGCAGGAATATCAGACAGAGCCACACCAGCAGCAAGCCGGCGGCTACCATCATGATTATGCCCGAAATAATAGGGTGGGCAGCGTTGTATTTTTTAAATTTGCTATATAAATCGGAATTATCGGCCATTTTGTATGGATGCAAGGGTTATTGAAAATAAATCGTGTTGCAGATTTTTGGCAAAGTTACGAAATTTCCATTGTATATAAAAACGAAGCTCGGCTACAAATTGCAGCCGAGCCGAGATATGGATGTTGGTAGCTTGTGATTATTTCACGACAAACTTGCGAGTGTTGTGGCTGTGCTGGCCGTCTACGCTAATCACGTAGATGCCGCTGCGCAGGCCGGGAGCGTTGAGTGTCAGCTCTGATGTCTCAGACGAGGCGCTGGCCACTGTGCTGCCGTCGATTGCATAGAGAGTTGCGCGGATTGCACCTTCGTTGGCAACAAACACGTTGTAAACACCGTCTTCCACCTTGTTGATGATAAGAGCGTTGCTTTCGTCGGCTGTGATGTTGCTGATGCCGTCATAGTTCAAAGCCATCTTCAGACCGGCCAATGCATCTACCTTGCCGGCACCCCATTGCATGCGAGCTGCTTCGGTCTTGGCACCTTTCACATAGCTGTCTTGGTTGGCGGTTGAGGTGGCAATGTTGATGATGTCTTGGATGTTGAGGCTCGGATTGGCTTGTAGCCACAGAGCGGCGATGCCGGCCATAAGAGGCGACGACATCGAGGTGCCTTGCATGGCACCCCAGCGGTTGGTGCGGTTGTTAACATCGGCACGAGCACTTACGGTGTAGTCCGAGTCGGTGTGGCTGTAATAGTAGTTGAGCGAAGATACAATCAGCGAGCCTGGAGCGCAGATGTGGGGCAGGTCCTGACCATTGTAGCGACCATAAGAGGTGAAGGTGGATACATCATTCTTGGCTTGGCCGGCACCCCAAGTTTCACCTGCCAAAGATGTGCAGATGTTGGAGGTGTTGTAAGAGCCTACTGCGAGCACGTTGTCAGAGCAAGCCATGGAATTGATGGTGCCGATGGTGCTGCCGTCCGACCACGACGAAATGCCGTTGTTGGTGAATTCGCCGTCGCTGATGGTGCAGAACACTTCGCCCGAAGATTTGCCGGTGATTTTGATACCTGCAACGAGATTGTTTGCGCTTGTGGCATCGCGTTTAAGTGTCATATTGAAAGCGATGTAATAGCGATTGTTGTCGTTGCTCACTTCAGAAGAGAAGTAAATGTAGCTGTTGCTGGTAAATGCCTTCGAGAAATATTCATTCTTTGTGTAGGCGCTGCTGGTGCTTGAACCGCCTACTGCCAAGCCGCCACCTAACAGGTTGGGGATGGGAAGCGAGTAAACTTCTTGGCCTGTTGTTAGGTCGTAGATGATAAAGTAGGCATCGAGCACCTCGTTTGTATCGTTCCACATGTTGGCAATCACTCCAGAATTGTCGGTGGGGAGGTCAAAACCGATTGTGCGAGTCTTGCTCAGACGCGAGAATGTCAGTGTGGCAGCCAGTTTTGTGTCGCCCTCGTTGCCTGAGGATACGCAGATAATGCCACGTTTGCCGAGTGCCGCCAACATTTTATTTGATGATGTCGTGCCGTCGTGCGGGCCTACGTTCGAGCCCAGCGACAGATTTACAACTACGGGCTTGTTTACGCTTTCGGCATATTCAATCACCTTGGTGACGCCATTAATAATATTCGTGTCGTAGAGATTGCCACCGCTCATTACGATTTCGGCATCTGTAGCTACGCCATAGAATGGAATCGGGCTGTCTGTGTAGATCTTATTGCTAAGACCATAATTGCCGTTGCCGCGATACGAACCGGTCATAATGCCGGCCACGTGGGTGCCGTGCTCTTCACTTTTATTATCGGTGCCGAATGCTGCGATACCGTCGGCATTTGTGGCCGAGCGGGTAGGCGTGCCGTTAGAGCCGCCATAGGCATAGGCACGCTTCACGCGAGTTTCGGTGCCATCGCTATTCAAGAAGTTGGCATGGCAAGGATCAATGCCGGTGTCCATAAGACCCACGACTACGCCCTCGCCGGTGTAGGCTTGCGACAGGCCTTCGCCGGTTTGCACTTGGTCGATGTTGCTGGCAGCGCGAGCAAACGACATTTTAGGCTTGTTAAGCATGCCGGCTTCTACGCTTTTCACAGCATCAAGCGCTGCAAGAGCTTCAAGCTTGTCTACTGCAATGCTCACAATTGCAAGATTGTCGATTTGTTGCACGATTTCTGCTTCTCCGTTCAATGTAATATCGTCGGCATTGTAGCCCTTGTTCAGCTCTACGATTACGCCGATTGTCGGCGCTTCGCCTCTTGAAAGGATAGCCGGACGCAGACGCTGATCAACGTTGGCAAGTTCTACACCTTCGCGAATTAGCTTCAGGTCGTGAACCATCATATTAGCCGAAAAGTCGAGCTTGCTTTGTGCGCCCGCAGCCAAAGTGCTGCAAAGAGCCAAATATAAAATGTAGCGATTTTTCATTATGATTTATTTGATATTAATTATCTTTGCTGTATTAGCTGTCGCTGGATGAATTTTGTTTAGAGTTATCTCTTTTGTATAAATAATCGCAAAGTTAGCGATTTATTGGAAAACCTTATTAGGATTAACACATTTTAGTATTGCAGAGTACGTAAAAAGTCACTTTTGCATGGCTTTTTTCTAATTTAATGAAAATCTTGAGTCCGATTTTTTAGGATGAAATATAACCATTTGCAAATCAATAAAATTGCAGCGGTTTAACTTTAATTAAGAAAATATAGCCCCATATACACAGCCAAAACGCCTATCTTTGCAGTCGAATTCACCACCTGGAGTGATGCTCGAGTGGTTGAAGAGGCACGCCTGGAAAGCGTGTAAACGTCAA
>CAZRCU010000047.1:2708-13879 GCA_964598685.1 uncultured Bacteroides sp. | reverse complement strand
AGGATGTAGTGGATGCGGATTTTGGTGCAGCGATTTAGCTTGGCGTTAAGGTTTCTGACGCTTGTATCTGTCACGGTGGAGATTCCGTTTTCGAAATGATTCACCATGTAGATTTGAGATGATACATCGCTGAGTCGCTGATTGCCTTTGAGCCATTCGATTACGGTTTTGGCGCGGTTGGTCGACAATGCAGCGTTTCTTTCTTTGCCAAGGGCGTCGTCGCCTATAGAATTGTCTTGGCTGGTAGAAATGCCTTCGGCTTGAATCATCGTGATATATCCGTTATCAAGGATATCTTTGACATGAGCCACAGTGGCAGAGTCGGCAAATTGTGCTATGTATCCTGAATATGAGGTCATGGCCGCATAGACATCGGCAAAGCTAACCAGAAAATCGGATTTGTCCACATTAGTGTGTTGACGTATCAGGTCGACGCCTCTATGTGAATTCAAGCCATATGATTGAGTTTCACGATAGTTTTCTTTGTCCAATAGTTTTTGGCCGAGGGCGGCATTATCAATGCGATAATGCCATACATTATCGTCATCGTAAATCGGCGCGTAGTAGTAACCAAACTGTTCACGGAAGGCCGACATGTGTTGTGTGTCGGTTTCTAACGAGAGTTTGAGCGAGTCCATTTCATAACCGCGGGCGAAATTAGAAATCGGGGCAACATGGTCTGATTCCTCGGTGGCAATATCGGTGATAGGCAATTTATTTAATGGCGAGCCTGACAGCAGGGCGGATGCCACACGGCCGTTGTCAACGAAACGCTTTTGTGTGTAGATGCCGCTTGCAAGATAATCAATTGCATTGACAGTGGCGTCGCTTTGCAGCGGTGCGTCGTTTCGGCCGGAATAATTGTTCGGGAAGAATACATAGAATGTTAGTGTGCCGCTTTCCACATCAGTGCTATTTGTGCGCTCAATCGTCACCTTGCGTTCACGGAAATCTCGCTGATACACTTCGGTGCAAGAGCGCTCCCAAGCGGTGTTTTTTGCCGAACCAAGATTGTAGGTAAAGCCTATCTGTGGCCCGATGTTAAAGTCAATTTTATTGGCCACGTGATTTGCTTGGCCATACTCCAAATCGAAATTGGTTTCATACATGAATGTCCTGATTTTGAAATCCAGGGAGAATCGTTTCGATCTTGTGAAGTAGCGGCTATATTGAAATTCGGCACAAGCGCTGAGCATATTGTCATCTCTGCCACGCAGAGCTGCGCCAAGGCCTAAGCTAAACATAAACTGATTCATACGTCTTGAGCTATTATAGCCCTCGTAGCCGTAGATTAGTCGTGACAGATTGAATATCACGGCGGCACCGATATCGGTCCACTTTGTTTTTATCTTGCGATAATATGTGCCGTCGGCGTTTTGCATTATGTCGCTGTAGCCGTAGTGGCCGTTGAGATATTCGGTATATCCTCTGGAGGCAGAGGCTACAACCCCTACTCTCACGGCGATGCCTGGTGTGAACCACTTGCCTAAGCCAAGGCCAAGCTCGGTAGATACGGTGCCGCCAAACGGCCCTATTCCGGAATAATCGCCTCGGAAAGTGTGTGCACCGACCGTAGCCACTAAAAACCAGTTCTTACTAAAACGGTTTGTGACTACTCTCAATGGTTCAAGTTGGCTTGTCAATATGCTTTTCTCGGTAGGATAATCTATGATTGTTGTATCTCTTGTTTCTGTGTTCTTTGCACAAGTGGGTAATACAGCAAGTAAAGAGGCAAGGACTAAGGTGAAGCGTCCGGCTGCTTTGACAAGATTTTTCATCTTTGAAGTCATTTTATAAATTTCTTTATTTCGGATACAATAGCGTGGATATCATCGTCGCTTACACACGGACCGCTTGGCATGCATAAGCCTGATTTGAACAAGGCCTCACTTGTGCCGTCGATATAGGCCGGTGCATCCTTAAAGAGCGGCTGCAAGTGCATTGGTTTCCACAGCAGGCGACATTCTATGCCAAGGTCGTTGAGATGGCGGCATAAATCGCTACAGTCGATTTTTATTATTGAGTTGTCAAATAGTAGTGTAGTAAGCCAATAATTGCTATTAAACTCATCGGTGGGGTTGATGTGAACCGTGATGCCGTCGATTTCGCCAAGTAGGCGGCTGTAGAGTGATTCTACATGCCTGTGATGTGCCAGATGCAGATCGAGGCGAGCCATCTGGCCGCATCCGATGCCGGCGCAAATATTGCTCATGCGATAATTGTAGCCGATATGCTCGTGTTGATAGTATAATGCCGGTTCACGAGATTGAGTAGCATATTTGAATGCTTTATCTTTCAGCGCTTTGGATGGGCAAATCAGTGCGCCGCCACCGCTTGTTGTTATCATTTTGTTGCCGTTAAAGCTAATAATGCCATATTTCCCGAAGGTGCCACACGGCTGATTTTTATATGTGGAGCCAAGGGCTTCGGCCGAATCCTCTAATACAGGGATTCCATAGGCGTCGGCAATCTGCAATATTTCGGTGAGCTTAGCGGGCATTCCATACATATCCACCACCACAATCGCCTTGGGCTTGCGACCGGTGCGGCGGATACGGTCGCGGATGGCTTGTTCGAGCAGCTCGGGCGACATATTCCATGTGGATGGTTCGCTGTCTACAAAAACGGGTGTAGCGCCTTGATAACAAATAGGATTGGCCGAAGCCACAAAGGTGAAGGACTGGCACACCACTTCATCGCCACTCTCCACTCCAAGCATAGTCATAGCAAGGTGAATAGCCGCCGTCCCCGAGGAGACGCATACTATAGATTTCTGTTGCCCTATATATCCTTCGAGCATAGATTCAAACAGCTCCAAGTTGGGGCCGAGGGGAGCCACCCAATTTGTATCGAAAGCATTCTGAATATACTTCATCTCCTCTGTGCCCATGCGGGCCAAGCACAGATGAATGTCGTAGGGTTTTGTCATAGAATTGTAGAAAATAGGATCTTCACATCGCCGAAAAGCGAGTGATTGTAATAGTAAATCAAGTTGATCTTTACCTTATCGGGCCAAATGACCTCGTCGTTATAGCGAATGGGGTCGTGCTGCTGAGCCAGCAGGGTCTCTTCGTTGCGATACTTCAGGGTGGCCGGGCCGGTAAGGCCGGGCTTTAGTTGCAATATTTGCCGCTCCTCGCCTTCAAGCAAGTCGGCATAGCCGGGGACATCGGGCCGAGGCCCTACAAGGCTCATATCGCCGCGGAGCACGTTCCATAATTCAGGCAGCTCGTCAAGCTTATATTTTCTGAGGAAACTCCCCAGGGGTGTTATACGGCTGTCGTTGCTTGCCGTGATTGTTGCGCCGGACGATGCAGCGCGCATTGTGCGAAACTTCACGATTACAAACGGCTTGCCATGCTGCCCTATCCGCACTTGGCGGAAGAGTATAGGCCCGTCGGGCATGGTCAGAGCAATCAGCACGGCAATCACAGCCATCACAGGGGAGGCTATGACGAGGGCCACAATCGTGGCGATTATGTCAAAAATCCGCTTTATCATATCCGAGGCATTTCACATAAACAAAATTGTTGTCGAGCTGCTCCAGCACTTCAACTCGGGTGCCGTTGACGGCCGAGCGCATAGATGGCTGATTATCTCGCGAAATAGTGGCACACATATTGATGCCGCATTTCTCGCATATCTGCTGCGACACTCGCCACATCGCCGATCCGAGGCCTTGCCGTGAGAATTTTTCGTCGACAAAGAGCCCATGAAATGCCTTGCCGATGAAAAAGCCACGCAAGAAGAAATATCCGGCAAGACGGCCGCTCTCGCAGTCGATTGCCTTCATCATCAGGAACGACTGATTGGCATAAAGGCGGCTGAGCGTGGCTTGGTCGAAGGCGTGCGGGGAGAAGTATCTTAAATATCCGGGCGAGGCCGATTTGTATAGCGCCTCCAAATCGGGCAGATCGCAGCGCGACACTATCGAGAATCGAAACTTCGTCGACACGCAGCTGCCGAGCAATTCACTTGCCATCGGCTTGAAATCTGGATAGTGCAGCGCAAAGAGCCTTCCATTAAGAGTCTCGACCAGTTGCCACAATCTCGGGCAGCTATGTTTTATCAATACCAGAATAGAAATCATGCCAGCAATTCATGATAATAGTCGACCAAACATTTGCGCACAAAGCCTTGCTCGTAGCGCGATGAAATCATTTCGCGAGCTTTCGCGGCCAGGCTTTCACGCCATTCATCGTCGAGGAGCATTCGTCGCATCGCATGATAGAGAGTTATCTCGTCGTGTGTCGGGACGATTGTGCCATTCTCATTCTCCACGATAATCTCGCGAGAGCCGTTGATATTGGTAACGATACTTGGCAGCTGCATTGCACCGGCCTCAATCACCACATTGGGGAAGCCTTCGCGATAGCTCGGGAACACCAAAGCGTCGGCAGCCGCATAGAATGGCCGCACATCCGCTTGCCAATCCACGAGCTTTACGCCCGCCACCGCATCAAATTCGCTGCGAGGAAGGTCGCTGGTGTGGTCGTAGCCCACAAGTAGTAGATAGACGTTGCTCTTTTGGCTGCTGATGCGATTGAACGCCGACAGCAATTCGCGCATACCCTTGTCTCGCACAATACGTCCGACGAAAACAAAGACAAATGCATCGCCGGGGATGCCGAGGCGGGCCCTAATTCGGCGAGCCTCGGCCACTATTTCAGGTGTACGATTGTAGTGGGTTAGGTCGATGCCGCGCACATTGCCATAGCCAAGCACTCTCAATGGTTTGGATGTGACATGATGGCTCTGCAAATCGTCCATAACGCCTTTCCCCTCGGGAATAATATTTGTGGAGCAAGCGCAAGTGATTCGGTCGGTCAGCCACAATACACGGCGCTTAATACCGGTGGCCGTAGGGAATAGCAAGCCGGTGAATGTGTGCACGCGCACCTTCACGCCGGCCACGCGCGCAGCTATCATAGAGAGCAAACCGGCCTTAGGCGTCATCGAGTGGACCATCGTGGGGCGCTCTTTGCGGAATAGCTTAATCAGCCTACAGAGCGACACTAAATCTTTCAGCGGCGAAATACTTCGCTCCATATTGATTTCAGCGGTGCGCACGCCCTCGCGGCTGCTTATTTCATACAAGTCCTTTCCACGTGAAGAGACAGCCAGCACGTCATACTCTTTTGAAAGTTCGGAGAGCGTCCCTTTGCAGAAGAGATTCAACGAAAGTGGTATCGTAGAAGTCCTTATAATCTTCTTCATAATTCGGTGTAAATTTTATTATATGCTTTTATAGTGTTTGATATATCAAAAAGAAAGGCGCGATCTCTGCTACGGGCGATGATGGTGTTGCGCAACTCGTCGTCGGTGCAGACACGCTCGATCAATTCGGCCAATTTGTGATAGTCTTGATGTGGGAAGAGCAAGCCGGCGCCATCCACCACCTGGCGAATGCCGTCGACATCCGAGGCGATCAGCGGTCGACCGGCAGCCATAGCCTCGATCGCCGTCAAAGGCAGACCTTCAAAATGCGACGACAGTACAGCCACATCAGATTGGGCCAACAGCTGAGGAATATCCGTTCTATCTCCCGTAAACAGGATTTTATCTGCCACGCCAACACTTTTGGCCAACTCTCTGCAAGATTGCCAACATAAGCCGTCGCCCACCAGCAGGAGTTGATAATTCTCAGGCAGCAGGCTCATGGCACGTATCAGCGTAGGCTGGTCTTTTTGAGCACGGAATCCGGCCACCATAATGATTGTCTTAACATCTTCGGGGGCCTTTGCGGGCACAGATTTATAAAGCGCGGTTTGCACGCCGTTATATACCAGGTGCAAACGCCCTTCGGCAGCCTTATCGCCGAGAGAATTGACAAGATTATTCTTCACCCAATCGCTCACGCATATAATTGCGTCGTACTGCCGATACATCCAGCGGTCGATTTTCCTATACCACGACCAGCATCGGCGATGATTGGTGGTGTTGTGTTCGGTTGTGACCAGCCGCGAGGGGAGCTTGGAGTGCAGCATCGCCACAAGCAGCTGGCACTGGGTGTTGTTGGTGTGAATAATGTCGTAGGTGTGGTGTGCAAAAAATCGTCTTAATCTGAAATAGTGCAGCGGATTGTACATTTGGTAATATCCTACTGAAAAGGCATAGACTTTAATCCCTATTGCTTCCAACTGCTCACGAAACGGAGTTGCTGTGCCGTCGAACACCAGCACCTCTACTTCGTGGCCGTAATCTCTCATAGCCGGCAATATATCCATTAGCAGACGCTCGGCGCCGCCGGTTCGCAAAGAGGTTATTACATAGAGAATTTTCATTGACTTACAATATAATTAGGTAGACAAACAAAATCTTGGTTGTGGTGTATAAAGTCCCAACTATCCCTCAGGCCCTTAATATAATGTGGGATTACCGATAGCTGCCGCCGCGCGATGGCTGCAACGCTCATCACTATGAACAGCCATATAATTTTCAGCAAAAATGATAGTGCAGTGGCAGTCTTATGGCCGGATGGCATGAAGCACGAGCGCCACCATACACACACCATTGCCTTGGTACGCGAATAAAAATAGTTTGGACTTCTGCGGAAAGCGGCGCTTGAAGATGCCGCATTCAGGTTTTCAACTCCGGCATCAAACAGCACTCCGAGCTTATATCCGTTGCGATAAACTTTGTAAGATTCAAGTGCATCGTCGGCATAAGGGAATCCCATTTTTTCGAGCCACAGTTCGTCGGTCATGCGCAGCTGATGATACACCGATTTGCGCCAAAGGCTGATTGCCCCCGGGCAACTTTGAGACCAATAGAACGATTTAGAAGGGCGATTGATATAGGAGAACGCGCCATGCCGATGGATTTTAAAAGCCCAATTTTCATCTTTGTGGGGGAGCACCCAGTTGGTAATAGCTGCATATAATTTAGTAGTTGCCGGCAGCCGGTGATTCTTGAAAATATCTACGCCTATACAGTCGGCGCCATATTGTTCCATAGCCGACAGCATGCGTTCAGCGCTATCGGAGGCGAAATATATATCATCGTCAAGCATCATCAGGCAATCGCTATCAATGTCGTCGTAGGGCAACAAGCGTTGAGCCATCATACCCTTTTTCACCCAGCGATACTCCTCTTTACCAATTGTAAAATCAGGGCGGGCATAGCCCTCGGCGATATACACTATAATTTTGTCGGGCGCTACAGTTTGTTTTGAAAGCGAAATTAGCTCTTGGCGAAATTTGTCGCCGGCAGTGCCAAGTGTGCGTATTACGATTGAATAGGTCAACATGATTTTTTGACTAAAGAGTCGAACAATGCGGTCCAGAGAATCATTATTTTATCAATTGAAAAGTTCTTGGACTTTTCAAGAGCAGCTGCACCCATTTGCCGTCGGATGTCCTCGTGCTCGATAAGGCGGCAAATCCTGTCGGCAAGCTGCTGTTCATCATTCACAGGGACCAAGAAACCATCTTTGCCGTCGGTGATTATATCGCGCGGCCCGCAAGGGCAGGTATAGGAGACCACGGGCAATCCGCAAGCCATTGCCTCAAGCAAGACCAACGGCAAGCCCTCAAATATAGAAGATAAAGCAAAAATTGACGATTCTGAATAAGCTTTTGCCGGGTTAGAAATACAGCCGCATAATTTCACATTCTCTTCCAATCCAAGTTGCTTAATCTCTTGCTCCAGCTCTCGCCTTAATTCTCCTTCACCGTAGATATCCAAAGACCAATCAGGATGCTTTATAGCTACAAGGCGAAATGCGCGAATCAACGAGATGTGATTTTTTACATATACCAACCGGCCTGACGATACAACCCTCTTAGCTTTTAATTCGGAATGAACATTAAATGATGTACGAATCGGGTTGGGGATTACAGTCACATTATCATCCGGTTTCCAATTTGTATATTTATCTTCTTGAGTAAGAGTTACAATTTTATCATATCTGCTTAGCGTAAAGCTGTCAGCTATATTGCCACCTAAAGCGAGTATCTTCTTAAATAAATTAGTTGCACTTATATTGCGGTATGTACGTACACTATGGAATTCCCTTATACATTTCCAATTGCCGCGAATTTTGGGGATCATATTCTTTTCAGAACGACCAACAGAGACAACAATATCCGGAGTGATTTGTCGCAACACGCGAGCTAATCGCCTTTTGTGTATAATACGCTTTACAAATATGCCATACAGCACATACCAGCGCGACTTCCAGTCATTGACGAAATAATTAATCTTCAAGTCGATCAATTTCACTGCCGGATGTAGTGGCACAATTGGTGGTTTAGCATTATCGGTAACAATAATGTAGACTTCATATCCTGGCAAGGCCGCTAATGCATTTGCTTTAGTTATTGTTACAAATTCAATACCGCCATACACATTTATGCTATTTAAGCAATATGCAACCTTCATTTCATTTGATTTTGGATATGTATATAGATCATCAGCAAGCAACCCAATGGAGCCACAGCCAACGTTAATAATTTGCGAGGTGAGGCCTTCAGCCATTTTGAATCCTTGGCAAGGATACACTCTGCCACATAGTGAATGGCTGAGCGAACATTGTTTAGCCAAGTGGATCGCTTCAATCGCATCTCCAAGCGACGTGTTTTCGCGAAACTGCGTGGGCTATCCACATACTGCCGATATATATTAGCCGACATACTGCCGGGCTGATACTCCACAAAACACAGGTTTTTGTTCAGCACCAATAACGGATAGTCGTCGCAAACTTGAAGCAGCATATATATGGGGTTGAAATTCTTCTCGCCGTCAAACCCGATCTGCGGAGCCACTTGCTTCATCAAATCGGTGCGCATCACCTGCTTGCTGTCGCCGCGATGGATATTGCGAATATATAAATCCAGGAGGTAGCATTCAGAGAGATTGTCAGGGAAATATCCGGCAATCGGGGTGCGCTGATTTGCATAGAAATCCAGGCCGATAAGCCCTGCATATTTCGGGGAGCCTTTTTCATTCCAAGTAGTTACAATCAGCTCTACGGCATTATCCGGCAGATAGTCGTCGCTATCAATGCAAACATTCAGCACGGTGGAAATATGCTCATAAGCTGTGTTGTAGCCGGTGTAAAGTCCGCCATTCTCTTTATAGATATAGTTAATGGGGACTATGCCGGATTTGATATAGCCATCAATCAAATTGTGGGTGTCGTCGGTGGAACCATCGTCGATCACAAGCCATTCAAAATCCTTAGATGTCTGTCGGCAAAGGCTATCATACAAGCGTGGCAGCGTATGCGCTCTGTTGTAGGTCGGGGTGAAAATTGTTAATGTTGCCTTCATAGTCATTACCAATAAACAGCCTGCATAAAGACGGTGAAACCGCAGTACAACAATAGTATAAGGCCAATCTTTTTATCCTGGTCGTCCCACACTGCAAGATTTGCCAATGGATAGGCAATCACTATGGGATAGATAAACCATGAAAGATAGGCAAAGCGATTGCTGAACGAGCTGCGTATTACCATAATCCAAAATGCATTGCACAAGCAATATATTGTGGCGATGAGATCATACCATGTGTCGGACACTTGCCGCCTTACACAGATATACCATACCATCAAAATCGGCATTGCGCTGTAGATTAAGAAGTCCCAACGGAAACCGATGTGAGAGAATCCCGATACATCGTTTGTCGCATCGCTATAGCTTGACATACGATCGTCAAAGCCAAGCGAAGCTATCAACTCTGTTATATTCTCTCCGGCGGCAAGCGATATGAATATTGAAGCGAGCCAAAAATATATTGCGTATTTCGGATTTTTCAAGAAAAATGCGCCGACCACAGAGGCCGCTATTGGGAGCATCACGCTGCGGTGAATGCCTAATGCCGCAAAGAATAGCAGCGCACACGGCAAATATCGCTTGTCGGCAAGAAACGATATTCCTAAGATCACCATATGGCAAGCCAAACCGTTGCGCAAGCCATTCACGCCATAGGCATAGAACGTAAGCGAGGCTATGACAAACATTAGGCCGAGCATAATATTGTCGGGCATCAGCCGCTTTATCGCCCACAGCACAAATATTATATAGCCGGCCTCGACAATGGTGAAGAATGCAGATACCCCGAGCCCGATTGCCTTGCAACAACCTTGCAACAACGACCACATCCACTCGCCGCTCCAATCGAGATTGCCCATACTGCCATCGTCTAACGCATACACAAAGGCATAGGTGGGGGTGTCGCCAAAATAAGCTCCACTCAATGGCCGATTGCCGAGCCAAAGCACCAAAACGAGGCTCAGCAGCAACGGCAATCGGCTGCCGGCACCACTTTCCTGCATTTCATAGCCTTGAGACGACACATATCTCTGTCCTAACACAAGGCAAAGCATAGTCAGGATCATCAGATATATCGGCTGATAGAGCGCAGCAGGCATATTATCGTTGGATAAAGATTTTTAATTTGGTAAAGGTGTTAACTCCGAGGCAGCGATGGAGCAGGCGTGTGGCCCAAATGCGCATCGGGCCATAATTATCTGCCCAAGTCTTGGAATAATGGTGAATGCTATGAGAGTTGGCGGTCAATGTCAGCCGTCCGGTGGCATCATCCAGCGGATTAAAGTAGTCGTTTGGATAGATATTAATGCCGGCGATGTATTGCTTGACATTTTGCAATTGAAGCCCGCGCCTACGCAATGCGTCGGTGGTGTACCGTACTACCAAACCTGTGCGCGGAGTGCCATCGGCCTTATAGTAGGAAGTGGCTTGATACAATTGTATAATCTCTCGATATATATCCATGCCGGCTTCGGCGCCTAAAGCCAATCCGGGTGCGACGCATATATTTGCGCCGTCCTGCTCAATGCCCATAAATGCGCCCTCGGCAATAATATCGGCGAAGGACTTGATCAGCTCTACATCGGTGTCAAAATAGATTCCGCCATATTGATACAAAATCCATAGCCGAGCATAGTCGCTCACATAGGCATATTTGCCCTGCTGATAGGCTTGGCTTGTGTATTGAATAGCATTAACGTCGAAATTCAATTCATTCCACTCCTTGATTTCATAGTCGGGCATATAGCGATGCCATGAAGCTATGCATCGTTTAGCCGACTTTGGCAGAGGCTTACGACCGAACCAGCAGTAATGTATTACCTTAGGAATCATTATTTCAACTTTTGTAGCCGATTATATAATTAGCGAAAGGCAACTTTGCTATTATTTCGACTAAAA
>CAZRCU010000047.1:0-2608 GCA_964598685.1 uncultured Bacteroides sp. | reverse complement strand
GAAGCTTATGGAGGACAACACAATGCCCGGTGCCCCTATATTAGGCATCGGCGAATGCATGGATACAACCATAATGCAAGCCAAGCAGCGTATAATATCAAGTGATATGTCCCGTTGGTTCATGTTGTGAGTTGATAAATCTTTTCAACTTCCGAGATATTGCCGTAATCAGCGCCCGACAAGTAATCAATAATCCGAGATTTAAGAGCCGTATCAGTCAGTGCATGGTACATTGCCGCGGCGCAGGCCTCCACCGGCATAGGCACGATCACACCGTCGACGCCGGATTTCACCTGCGATGCTGCGGTAGGATAATCTGTGATTATAACCGGTTTGCATAATATCTGGGCTTCACGCACTACGACCGATTTGCCCTCGTAGCTTGATGGCTGAACATACCAATCACAAGCCTTTATATATGGATATGTGTTGGCCTGTTTTCCAAGCAGCACCACATTATTTTCCATGTGATTATTGATTATCTCAGTGCGGATGTATTCGGAGTTGTCGCCATAGCCAATAACAAACCATTTTACATTCAGGCCTTTTTCAATCAAGCACTTGCATATGGCCGGAATTTCATGAATCCTTTTTGAGAAGGAATACCTGCCTATAGTGAGCAATATCAATTCATCATCGGCTTTGAGATTCACCGAAAAGTCATCGGCCTTGCGGCGAATGAATGTAGGTGACAATATATTTTCTACTACTATTGTCTTTGATTTTAATGAAGGAAACACCTTGCAAAAGCAGTCGCATACATCCGACGACACTCCGGCTATCACATCATAGCCTCGCCAGACAGGCAATTCGGCGGCAACATCAACGTTAATGTTGGTGTAGTCGGTATGAATCCAGCATAGCTTCCTTTTGGCATTTACCTTGTCGAGCACAATATTGTGGGGTGTAAGAAATGATATAGCGATATCATAAACTCCGAGATTCTTCAGCGATGGCAGCATCGGTGTCACATATTTGCCGACGTAGCCGAATATCGCGCTGCAATCCCCGGGATGATTGCGGTGAGCATACAACCAATATTTTATTTTTGCCATTAGTCGACCCAGGACTACACCGATCTGCCCGCGCTTAAGAGCATCAAGCATAGGACGCTCAATCACTGAATATGCCTCTATTTCAGGCAGCAGATTCACCTCTCTAGGGATATATTGCATCATCTCGCCCCGATGAGCATTGATAAACAAGTCGACGTCGACCTTGTTGTAGTCGATTGCTTGCAACAGCCCGATCAGCGCTGTCTCTACACCGCCTATTTCAAGATAATGCATATTTATGAAGATGCGAGGTTTCATCATTGGTGTGCTATTCAACTTCTTTCATGCCCATAAAGCCATAATCTCTTGCATTTTGAATAATGCCGTTTTTAAGAGTTCGACCTACGAAATTCAATTCGGCACAATCGCTGATACGAGCATATTCGGCGGCGCATGGCTGAGACAGCGAAATATCTACGTTGAAAATTCCACTATAGATAATATCGGGCAATTTAATCAGCTTATGAATTACGAAACGGCCTTTTTTATATCGGTCGCAAATGCCGGTGTACTCTGCGGTTGAGAGCGACGCAACGACAACGTTTGCTCTCGTCTTTAGCTTGAACACCACATTTATCAAGCAATCGTCTTGTAATTCGCCCTCGATTCTTAGGTCGATCGTGTCGCAGATTGTTGGGATTGTTATGGTGGAGTGGTTTGAGCCGTTTATCGTGATGCTGTCAATCTTTATGATAGAGCTAAACAGCTTGACGTAGTCCACAATTTTTGAATCTTCGCGAAATTGAGTATTGATATATCGGTCGATTACGTTGTCGGCCGTATCCATATAAGATATTTGACCATTATCCAGCAATATTCCCTTTGAGCATAGATGACTCACCGATGCCATATTGTGGCTAACAAACAGCACTGTACGGCCATATCCGTTGGCCACATCGTGCATTTTTCCGATAGCTTTCTTTTGAAACTCGGCATCGCCCACGGCCAGCACCTCGTCTACCACCAATATCTCCGACTCAAGAAATGCAGCGACGGCAAATCCCAATCTCACCGACATGCCGCTGGAATATCGTTTTACAGGTGTATCCAAATAGCGCTCTACACCGGCAAAGTCGACTATTTCATCCAGCTTTGCCGTTATTTCATGCTTTCGCATACCCATTATCGAGCCGTTCATATAGATGTTTTCTCGTCCGGTAAGTTCAGGATGGAATCCGGTGCCCACCTCAAGGAGCGATGCCACGCGGCCTTTGGCTTTTATAGTGCCGAGGGTGGGCGCCGTCACTCTGGATAATAATTTAAGCAGCGTCGACTTGCCTGCGCCGTTTCGCCCGATAATGCCAACGACATCGCCCTGTTTTACATCAAACGTTATATCGCGCAAGGCCCACACATGATTTGAAGAGCTTTTCTTCGTGCGGTCGTTCACCTCGCCAATCTTGATATAGGGATCTGTCTTACGCAACACCTTGGTCACCCACCAGCGGTTGACATCATGAGTCAGCGACTGCGTGCCCACTACCCCCAAGGAGTATAGCTTACCGACATTTTCAAATTGTAAAACTACGTCTGACATAATTCCATCAATTTAG